>QMOF01000007.1 GCA_003650185.1 Chloroflexota bacterium
ATCGGACTCAACCTGGAACAGGCGCGGGAGCGGTTCGGCCACATGCTGGAGGCCTTCGAATATGGCACGCCCCCGCATGGCGGCATTGCCTCCGGCATCGACCGCCTGGTGATGCTGCTGACCAATCAGCAGTCCATCAGGGAGGTGATCCTGTTCCCGCAGATGAAGACAAAGCATTAGGGCAGGCTTGGCAGCAAGATGTTAAGCATCCAGTTGATTCGACAGAACCCGGACCAGGTGCGGCAGGCGCTGGAGAAGCGGCGGGATAGCGCGCCCCTGGATGACATCCTGGCCCTGGATGGGCAGCGCCGCAAGCTTATAACCGAGGCGGAGACACTGCGCGCACAGCAGAAGCAGGAGAGCAAGAAGTTCGGGCAGTTGAAGGCGAGCGGTGCTCAAGAGAGTGCCGTAGAGCTTGAGCGGTTGTCCATGGCCCTGGCTGAGATGCGAGAGAGAATAAAGTCGCTGGAGAGCGAAGTCGAGGAAATCGAAGGGAAACTGGAAGACCTGCTGCTGCGCTTGCCGAATATCCCCGATGCCAGCGTGCCAGTGGGGCAGGACGAGACCGGCAACGTGGTGGTGCGGAGCTGGGGGGAGTTGCCAAGGTTCGGTTTTCCCCCGCGGCCTCACTGGGAGCTGGGTGAATCGCTGGACATAATCGACTTCGCCCGCGGGGTGAAGCTCAGCGGCAGCCGCTTCTACCTGCTCAAGGGGGCGGGGGCACTGCTCCAGCGGGCATTGATCACCTTCATGCTCGACCTTCACGTCAGGGAGCACGGCTACACAGAGATATATCCACCGTTCATGGTCAGGCGCGACTGCATGATAGGTTCGTCCAACCTGCCCAGGTTCGCCGAGAACCTCTACCATGACGAAGAGGACGACTTCTGGTTTGTGCCCACCGCTGAAGTACCTCTGACCAACGTGCACCGGGAGGAGATACTGGGTCCGGGCACCCTGCCCATCCACTACGTGGCGTACTCAGCGTGTTTCCGGCGGGAGAAGATGGCCGCGGGCAAGGACACTCGCGGCATCAAGCGCGGCCACCAGTTCGACAAGGTAGAGCTCTACAAGTTCACCGAGCCACAGTCTTCCTTTGAGGAGCTCGACAGGATGGTGGCCGACGCCGAGGATGTCTGCCGTAGGCTGGGCATTCCGTACCGGGTGGTGCAGCTATGCACCGCCGACCTTGGCTTTGCCTCGGCCAAGTCGTACGATATCGAGATGTGGGCGCCCGGCTGCCAGGAGTGGCTCGAGGTGAGCAGTTGTAGCAACTGTACCGATTTCCAGGCGCGGAGGGCCAGCATCCGCTACCGGCCGGAGCCCGGCGCCAGGCCGCAGTTCGTGCATACTCTGAACGGGTCGGGCCTGGCCCTGCCTCGCGTGCTCATTGCGGTGCTGGAGAACTACCAGCAGGCGGACGGCAGCGTAAGGGTGCCTGAGGCGCTGCTGCCGTACATGCGCGGGACAGAGGTCATCACCAAGCCGGCCTAGCCTGGCGCAACCTGGTCTGCGCAGCCCTGAGCTACGCCTGCTTCAGTGCTTCTCTGCCGGCTTTGAGTATGCGAGTGGTCTCCACTATGCGCTCGCCCAGGGTGCGCGCCGACCTCAGGCCAGTCTCGTCTTTGAGCACGCCAAGCTTGTCCTCGGGGTCAGCTTTGCCTGTGCCCTGGTCACTGGACAGCCCGGCGGCGCCGAAGGGACAGGTTCCCTCTCCAGGCGTGACCACCACCATGCTCCACATGAGCATGGAGGAGATAACGCTGAGCAGGGTGGTCTCCAGACCAGCGTTTCTCATCCAGGCGACGGTGAGCGCTCCGCCGACCTTCCCTTTCATGGCCCCCCGATAGTGTTTGCCCAGAATAAGGCACCTGAACCTGTCCAGGAAGGTGGCCAGGTAGCCGGAGAGGCGAGTTATGTAGGTGGGGGTAGCCAGGAGCAGGGCGTCCGCAGCCAGTATCTTGGGGTATATCTCGGACATATCATCTTTGATGGCGCAGAACTTGCCCTCTTCCTGCCTGGTGAGGCACCAGTTGCAGTGGCGGCAGTCCTCGATGTGCTTGCCCGCCAGTTGTATCATGTCTACGTTCACGCCGCCCATACGCCGGGCCGATTTGATCGCCTCGTTGAGGAATGCCTCCATGTTTCCTCCACGGATGGGGCTACCGCACACTGCCAGGATGTTGGTGTCCATCTGTCCTCCTCGAAGCTTGGTCAGTCCAATGATAGCTGGCGTGCGTGGTTTGGGCAATTGAGGGTGGCGTTGGGGCAAATGGCAAACTGGACACCTCTTGGTGTCCATGATAAAATCATCTCGACTTTGGCACGGCGAAAGGAGAAGATAATCCACCAAGGAGGGCATGGCGTGGTCTGACGCAAGAACGGCGTGTGATCTGGGGGTTATCTATCTGTCCTTTCCCCATAGGCAGATAGTGCCGCATCGTTCCTCACGGTAGGCCCGGCCAGCCAAGTGCAGATCAGTCCCAAATCTTCATTCTACCCCCCACCAAACATTCCCCCAACAGCAACCAAGATAGTACGCTAGTGAACCCCTCCACCAAGTGGCCATCCCCAGGTATCGCCACTGCCCAGCCTCAGGCTATTCGGACACACGCCACCTTAGACGAAAGGATGGTGAACTACGGTATGTTAGCTGCCAGCAGACCGCTGGATATTAGCCTCGACAGAAGACAGGTGCTGAAGAGCTTAGGATACCGTTCCGACTCTGAACCTTCCCCCCGCATTGCATCTCTCGTGGACGAGTACATAGAGAACGCCAGACAACTTCTTGAGCCGCGCCACGCGTACGCCATCACCAATGTTGAGTGGGTCCATGATTCTGTTGCCATTGTTGGCGGTTCAACCATCTTTCAGAGCCGGGTCATCGCTCGCCTGCTCGAAAGGTGCTCTATGGTTGCCGTTTTCCTGGTGACCATAGGCAATCGCCTGGAGGAGACTGCTTGTCGCCTGGCCGAGGATGGCCTCATACTACAGTCGTATGTGCTCGACGCCATAGGATCAGAGGCGGTGGAGGAAGTGGCCCAATATGTCGAGGACATGACCAGAGAAACGGCTCGTGCCGATGGCCTCGTTATCGGCAAGCGTGTCAGCCCCGGTTATTGTGACTGGGATATAAGCCAGCAGAACGAGATCTTCAAAATGTTGGACGCCACCTCACTGGGCGTCCAGCTAACTGATCAATGCCTGATGGTACCCCAGAAATCCATCTCAGGTATCATCGGCATCGGCCCTCCCGAGGGGAAAGTAGACGAGTACAACCCGTGCAAGACATGCACCAGGCAAAACTGTCTGGGAAGGAGATAGGACTCAAGGACATGGTTCGAAAAGGGCTACCTGGAGGTAGTTTCAAACCACTGAGCGACGACGACATAGAGAGTATTCATCAGACCGCGATGCGGGTAATTGAGGAGGTAGGCTTTCAGGTAAACTCAGAGGCTGCACTGGATCTCTTCAAGGAGGCCGGAGCATCGGTAGACGATGAGCAGCGTCTCGTGCGGCTCAGTCAGCAAAGGGTCATGGAGCTGATCGACAGTGCCCCATCCGAGATCACACTCTGTGGCCAGGACGAGAAGCACGACATCCTGCTGGGTGGCAATCGCGTCCACACCGGTACCGGCGGCACCGCACTCTATGTGTTCCGGCAGGAGACCGGGCAGAAGCAACCGGCCACCCTCGAGGACCTGAAAAGCATTGCCAAGCTGGTTGATGGACTGGACAACATTCACCTCTTCCTTCTGCCCACCTACCCCAACGATCTGCCGATAGAGTACGTGGACGTCAACCGTTTCTTTGCCGGTCTCGACAACACCAGCAAACACGTCATGGGAGGCTTCTATACCCTTGATGGCGCCAGGCAAGTAATCCGTATGGCTGAGATGATCGCCGGCTCCCGTCAGAAACTGCGCCAGCGGCCTATCATCTCCATGATCACCTGCACCATAAGCCCCATGAAGCTGGACAAGGAATATGGCGACTTCATCATCGCTGTCGCCGAGAGCGGTATACCCGTGGTCTGCCCTGCCGAGCCTCTATGCGGTGCTACATCACCGGTAACGCTCGCCGGGAACCTGGTGATCCAGACAGTTGACTCATTAATGGGCGTTATGCTTACCCAGATCGTCAATCCAGGGACTCCAGTCATATTCGGTTCCGTGGCCAGTACTACTGACCTCAGGGACTTCAAGTACCTGGCCGGGTCCGTTGAAATGGGCCTGATCAATGCCGCAGGCGCCCAGATGGCCCAGTTCTACAAGTTGCCCTTCTACGCTACAGGGGGAATGACGGACTCCAAGGTCCTCGATGCTCAAAGCGGCTATGAGTCGGCCACCACCAGTTTGCTCTGCGCCCTGGCCGGTGCTAACTTCATCCATGACGCCGCGGGGCTGATGGAGTTCGCACTTACGGCCTGCTACGAGAAGTACGTTATAGACAACGAGATACTGGGCATGGTGATGCGCGCCGTCGACGGGATCGAGGTCAACGATGACACCCTGGCCTTTGACCTGATCAAGCAGGTGGGGCCCGGCGGCAATTTCGTCAGCGCCAGACATACCAGACGTTTCATGAGATCAGAGCACTACGTGCCCACCCTGAGCGACAGGGACAGCCGGGAGGACTGGGAAAACAGGGGAGGCAAGAACGCATGGGAGAGGGCCGCCGAGAAGGCCGCCGACATCATAGCCAAAGCTGAGTACAGTCTGCCTGCGCCGGCAAGGCAACGGGTGTTATCGGAAATAGACGGCATCATTGACTAGCCACCTGCGACCTGAGCGATAGCCGGTTCGAAAAGGAGAGTATGGGAGACAGTTTGCTTGACTTGATTGTTCAGAATGTCACTCAGGGAAGAGCAAGCCAGGATGACGAAGGCCTGGAGGAAGGTTGGGAAGGTCAACCCGGGGTCACTGAACTGGTGCAGAAGGCCCTCGATGCCGGCGTGACCGCTGAGGACATCATCAACAAAGGGCTTACGGCAGGCATGGTCATAGTGGGTGAGAAATTCGAGTCCAAAGAGTACTACATCCCAGACATGCTGGCCGCAGCGGAAGCTGTCGGAGCAGCCATGCAGATACTGGAACCCCATCTGGCCAAGAGTGGTATGAAGGCCAAAGGCAAGGTGCTTATGGCCACCGTGAAAGGCGACCTGCACGACATCGGCAAGAACATAGTATCGATTCTGCTCCGGGGCGCGGGGTACACGGTAAAGGACCTGGGCAACGATGTCGATACCCGGAGCATCGTGGACGCAGTCAGGGAGGAGAGGCCGCAATTCCTGGGCCTGTCGGCCCTGCTGACCAGCACCATGGTACAGATGGGCGAAGTCATAAATGAACTGAGGGAGACCGGCCTCAGGGACAGCATCAAGGTCATCGTCGGCGGAGCCCCTGTGTCTGAGGAGTTCGCCAGGAGCATAGGCGCCGACGGCTACGGCGCCGACGGGTTCGCCGCAGTACGGCTCGTCGAGTCGCTGGGCCCCTCACAACAGTGAGCAAGCGAGCCCACGCTGCGTGCGCGACATCAGGAGCGCAGATGCTGGCATCACCAAGCACTACGAGCAGATGACTTGTAAGAGACCTTCAGCACAGTCTGAGACAAGGTGTGAAATTGATCAGGAGGGAAACAAGTGCCGAGAGAAGGAGTGCTAGTCCAGTCACCATACAAGAGGTTGTCCACCGAGCAGGTGAGGCAGATACATGATGCTTCTGTTCAGCTACTGAGGGACCCCGGGCTGATGTGCTACAACCGTCGGGCCGCCGAGATTTTCCACAGCAACGGGGCCGAGGTTTCATCGATTACCCCCAGCGACAGTCCCTGCTGGCACGTGAGAATACCAGAGAAGATGGTCTCCCAGGCCCTTGAGAGTGCACCCAAGACGGTGAAGCTAGGTGCCAGAAACAAGGACAACACCCTCATACTGAACGGGGACGAGCCCAGGGTGTTCTTCGTTTCGGGTTCTGAGACCAACATCTGGCTTGACGTTGACATAGAGACGTACGCCAAGAAGTCCGACCCCGGAACTGAAATCCTGGTGCCGGAGTTCCGACCCCGTCGCGGAACACTGATGGACCTCTGTGACTCGGCACACGTCTGTGAGCATCTGGAGACTCTGGACGCCTACATCCGAACCGTGAACATCCAGGACAAAGACATCACCCCCGATAACAAGGACGTCAACAAGTTCTTCGCCTCGCTGAACAACACCACCAAGCACTTCATGGCAGGGCTGACCACCCTGAGCCAGCTTGACAACGTGGTCAACATGGCCAAGCTCATTGTCGGAGGGGAACAAGAGCTCAAGGACAACCCCATAATTTCCTTCATTACCTGCCTGGTCAAGAGCCCTTTACAGTTCGTGGATGACACTACGGAGACGCTCATCGAGATTTGCCTGAGGGGCCTGCCCACTGTCGTCTCGTCCTCGCCACAGGCCGGATCAACCGCACCCATGAAGGAAGATGGCATAATGGCCCAGATAAATGCCGAGGTGCTGGCCGGAATAACACTAAGCCAACTGGTGAACCCGGGCACACCGGTGATCTATGGCAGCGTCCCTGTGAGAGCTCGTCTCGACACCCTGGGCGATTCCTACGGAGCCCCTGAGACGAGCCAGTTCAACGTCGACTGCGTTCAGTTGGCCCGCTTCTACAGACTGCCCTGCTACGCCACGTCAGGCGTCTGCGACGCCAAAACGCCCGGCATGCAGTGCTCGGTGGAGAGGCTGTTCTCAGACATACTGGTTACCCTCAGCGGCCCGCAGTACCTTCACTGCGCCTACGGTCTGCTCGATGGAAACTCCACGTTCTGTCTGCTTCAGGCCGTGCTGGACGACGCCCACTTCGAAATGCTCAAGTTTTTCCTCAGACCGCCGCGGATCGACCAGAGCGAGATCGAGAAAACCCTGAAGCAGATACGGGAGGTGGTGGCCACGCCTCAGAAGCTTTACATCCGCTACATTCGCCCCATGATGCGCAGCGGACAACTCTCCGCGCCGTACCCGTTTGAAGGCGACGGAGAAAGGGACGCGGCCATCCTGCTGGCCTACAACAGGATGAAAGAGCTGCTCCAGAAACCAGTGGAGCACCTGGATGAGGCCACCACGGCGCGAATATTCAACGAGATACCAGGCATTCTGCCCAGGTTGAACGTATACGCATGACAGGAGGGAAAAGTGAGTGAAGACATAATTGCCTTGATCAAGGAAAACGTCATTCAAGGCCGCAAGACCGCGGACGACGAAGGGATAGACGATACCCTTTCGGGCACACCCGGCGTGGAGGAGCTGACGCGGTCGGCCCTCGAGCAGAACATACCCCCCGATCGGCTAATCACTCAGGGCCTCACGGCAGGGATGCAGGTGGTGGGAGAGAAGTTCTCCACTAAAGAGTACTTCATCCCTGACATGCTGGCCGCTGCCGATGCAGTGGGCGCCGCTATGGATATTCTGAAACCATATCTGGAAACGTCGAACGTTGAAACCAAAGGGAAATTCGCCATAGCCACTGTCAAGGGTGACATCCACGACATTGGGAAGAACATCGTAGCCATACTACTCAAGGGCGCAGGCTACGAGGTAACGGACCTGGGGGTGGATGTCAGCACGGAGAAGATAGTGCAGTATGTCAAGGAACAGGAGCCCGATTACCTCGGTCTTTCGGCACTGCTGACCACCACGATGGTGGTCATGGGCGAGGTCATCGAGGCACTGAAGTCCAATAGCCTGAGAGACAAGGTCAAGGTGCTGATCGGCGGCGCGGCCGTCTCTGAGCAGTACGCCGAAGAAATAGGAGCCGACGCCTACTGCATAGATGGTTTCCATGCCATCCAGGTGCTCGACTCCTTCCAGGGAGCGAAGACATAGCCGCTGAGACATTGACCATCAAGAAAGGAGTGTGACTATGGCAGGGATTGCCGGAATTCAAGGGACTGACAATGGAGATCTGGATCGAATAGCTGAGAAAATCAAGCACAGAGGCCCTCACGAGATATGGACCAACAAGACAGGCCAGGTGAGCCTGGCATCTCTTGAGCTGAATGTCGGCGGGGGCTCAAAGGACGGTTCACACCATGCCTCCAGGGCAGGGAAGACGGTCGTCCTTGATGGACGCGTGTACAACCCGGAGAAGAAGCCGGACATGACTGATGCCGAGGCCATTCTCGCTCTGTATGAGAAGTACGGCCCGGGGTTCGCCAAGATGGTCGACGGAGATTTCGCCTGCGCCGTCTGTGATAACGGCAAAATGATACTGGCCCGTGATTGGGCGGGTATAAAACCCCTTTACTACGGGCACAGCAGCGACGGCAGCCTGTGCTTCGCCTCGGAGGCCAAGGGCCTGGTCGGCATATCCCACGATGTGAAAGAGTTTCCTCCCGGCTATCTTTATTCCCGGGAGATCGGTTTCCGCAGGTTCATACCAGAAGCGGCCGACGTTCCTGAATTCGAAGACTACGAGCAGGGCAAGAAGGTGGTGAAGGACCTCCTGATGGAGGCTACAGAGAAGCGAATGAAGGACAACGCCGTCGGCGGCGTTTTGCTCAGCGGTGGCCTCGACAGCAGCCTCATCACCTATATGGCCCACGAGATAGACCCAAAGATCGAATGCTTTACCGTCAGCATGGAGGAGGGAAAAGACCTCCCGCTGGCCAAAGACGTGACCAAGTACCTGGGCGTGAAGCACCACATCCTCATCTTCGGCGAGCAGGAGATACGCGAGGTGCTACCCCAGGCTATCTACCACCAGGAAATGTACGAAGAAAGCTGCGTGCATGGCGCCATCGCCAACTTCCTGGCTGGTCGCTTTGTCAGCCCGCAGACAAAGTGCGTCCTCACTGGCGAGGGCGCAGACGAGTTCTTTGCCGGATACGACGGCCAGTTCAGGCAGGGCAAGAACCCAGAAGAGGTGGCAATCATAGTCGACAACCTCATCAACGTGGCTCACAACACAGCTTTGCAGCGGCTGGACAGACTGAACGCGGCAAACGGCTTTGAGAGTCGTACCCCCTTCCTCGATAACAGGGTGATGAGCTTCAGCACGAAGATACCTCTGGAGTACAAGATCCACGGTGAGGGGCAAGTGGGCAAGTGGATCGTGCGCCAGGCATTTGAGGGCTGCCTACCCGAGCATATCATCTACCAGACAAAGCGGTTCTTCGCCCAAGGGTCGGGCGTGGCCTACATCATGCGGGCACAGGCAGAGAAAGAGGTGTCCGCGAGTGAGCTGGCCGAATTCAACAAGGTGGAGGGCAACCCTCACCTGTGCTCGGTGGAGGAACTGTACTACTATCGCATATTCAAGAAGACATTCCCTGATGCTGCGTTCGATCGACTGGTCGGTAGATGGGACCCTCTCAGGCCTGACTTCTTCCTGCGTCAGGCAGGGGCGTAGGGTCCTCTCAAACTCAGACTGGCGTCGCAGACGCCGCCCGATATACCAGTGAAGTGGACTATCTTGGGCTCAGGGGGCTGCATGGTCATTCCCAAGCCCCTTTGTCAGTGCCGTGTCTGCTCCGAGGCCAGGCAGAAGGGGGTTCCCTACGCCAGGGCGGGGCCCTCCGCGTTCCTTCACGATGTCAACCTCCTCATCGACACACCGGCGGAGATTTGCAGCCTGCTGAATCAGGCGGGTATTCGCCGGATCAAGTATCTGACCTTCAGCCACCTGGACCCCGACCACGTGGAAGGGTTCCGGGTGGTTGAGCAGATCACGTTGGACTTTCGCACCTGGCGTGCCTATCCGGAAAAGCAGGTCTGCTTGCTGCTCCCGGAAGAGCTGAACCAGCGAGTCAGAGAACTCAGGTCACAGTACGGCCCGCTGGTCGATTTCTACCAGAGAAGCGGTTTCGTCCGGATCGAGCGCCTCGACCGAGTGCACCAGATTGAGGACGTTCGGATCACTGCCATTCCGGTTGACCGCGGTTCCCAGATTGCCTTCGTCTACGTCTTCGAGAAGGCAGGACGCAAGGTGGTCTACGCCCCCTGCGATACCAAGCCCTTCCCCGAGCATCGGAGCGAGGTCAACAATCCCGACCTGCTGATAACCCAGCCGGGCATTTTCCAGACCGGCTTGAAGCACGACTTCACCTACCCCCCCGACCACATTTCGAGGACCACCCTTTACACCTTTGAGGAGACGCTGGCGTTGGCCACGCGTCTTCAGGCAAAGAAGACCGTTTTCGTTCATCTGGAGGAGTACTGGAACCGTAGCCATGACGATTACATGGCTATGGAGTCCGATGACCCCGTGATCCGCTTCGCCTACGACGGCATGCAGATAACCGTGTGAAACCGGCCCCATGCCAACCGCTCCATGCCTGCCTAGCACGAAGAGCCCAAGGCAGAGCCGCAGCTTTGCGCAACGTTCCAGTGAGGACTGTGAGAAGGAAATAAGATGCCTGCGGCTTCTCTTACCTGGTAAGCATCACCCAGATGAGGATGACGAGTAGTGAAACGAAGACTACGGACTCGATGGCCACCACAATGAGCAACGTCCTCAGTGGCCGTGAGCGGAGCCAGGCAACGAACGATTCCAAGATACCCATCCGTCCCTTCACCGCGACCGGTATTTCGGTGCCCAACCGTCCATACTGGCGACTTCCACCATGCCGCGCTCCAGCAAGTACTCAACGTGGGCCTTGATCTCCTCCAGGGCCAGAAAAGTCTCGTCAACTGCCAGCCCCTCGACACCCGATGCCTGGATCAACTCCGGGTGCCGACGGTAGTAGTCACTGGTTAGCTGGTAGAGCGTCTTTTCTTCCTTGCACAGATCGATCAACTCCAGGAGGCGCTGGAAGTGGAACGCCTCTATCTCCTCCGCCCTGGCCTTCACAGAATAGATGACATCCTCGTGTGCAGCCAGGCCCAACCCCACCCCTATACCAGCCACCTTTCGAAGCGAGGCGATATATGCCTCCAGGCCTCCTCCCTGCCAACTGCTCTTGGGCACCTGGTGTGGCGTAGTCAGAGAGAGCATGTGGTCTCCGAGGAAAAGGACGGGGCCGACCCTAAGGCAAACGCAACCCGGACTGTGCCCCGGGGTGTGGTACACCTCGTACCCGTCTATGATCCGCTGCCCGTCGACCACCTCCACCACATCATAGTCACTGGGTCCGAAGTTGAGTCGGGCGATCGGGAAAAGCTTCTCAGTGTCGAGCTGGCAGCCTGCTTCCTCCGCCAGCTCCGCCATCTTCCTTTTCCACTCGGTATACTCCCCACAGTAGTTCTTGATTATTCCACTGTCCAGCGAGTGGATGTACAACCTCTTGCCCTTCAACCGATCGTCCTCCAGCATTCCGAAGTGATCACCATGTCCGTGGGTGATGAATATATCGGTGACATCTTCAAGTCCAACGTCCTCCCCAAAATCGCTGTTGATGGCACGCAGAGCTGCCAGCAGGTCGGACCTGGCTTTCTCTCCGTTGAAACCTACATCCACCAGGGTGACTGCGCTATCCAGAATCAAATACACGTTGGTTACGTGGCCGGGAAAAGACTCCACACCGATCCTGTATACGCGTACGCCATCGAAGGCATACCTGGTCACATCTCCTGCCTGGGTCTCGGTCACCTCTGTTTCGTCACTTCGGAACACGGCCATTACCTTGCACACTCCTGGTTCATGCCACGATGTCCTATTTTAGTTCAGGCGTGCCTGTGAAGGCAATCTACGCATGCCTCCCGCTCAGCCCCATTTGCCTTTTGCCCTCATGAATGCTAGAATTCAGCCTGAAGGAGGGTCGCCTATGGTCAGATTACCCGACGAAGCCAAGAAGACCATCGCAGAAGTGGTACCAGCCTTCGTGGCTACGGCCAGCAAAGATAGCAGACCAAACGTCTCCCCCAAAGGTTCGCTCCGAGTACTCGATGATGAACATGTCGCCTTCGCCGAAATGGCATCGCCTCAAACCCTGGCTAACCTCCGAGAAAACCCACAGGTCGCCGTCCTCGTCTTCAGTCCAGATACCTGGGGCGGATGCCGCTTGCGAGGAAGAGCAGAGATACTGGACTCCGGCGAGTTGGTTGACTCCTTCAAAGCCCAGTTTGCCCCTATGAAAATGGAAGTCCACTGCGCTGTGAAGATCGCTGTAGAAGAGGTGGTCATGATGCCTCCAATGAAAGGAGGAGCGCAGAAGTAATGGATTTCCGTTTCTCCGACGAAGAAGAGAAGCTCCGTGCGGAGGTGCGCGACTTCTGTGAGAAAGAGCCACCGGAGACCTTCCCCTGCGAGATAGAGGACGAAGGGTACGGCTTCGGGGGTTGGTCTCGTGCCTTTACCAAGAGGCTGGGGGAGAAGGGATGGCTGGCTATTGCCTGGCCGAAAGAATACGGCGGACTCGGCCGGACCATCATGGAGCGTTACGTGGCCGCCGAAGAGCTCGCATACCACAGGGCCCCTCAATACGGGCACCTGTTCGGCGATGCCGTGGGCGCAGGTATCGTGACGTATGGCACCGAGGAGCAGAAGAAAGAGTTCCTGCCCCAGATGGCCAGAGGGGACATACTGTGGGCTACCGGGCTGAGCGAGCCGGGCGCGGGTTCCGACATGCTCAATACAGCAACGCGGGCTGTGAAAGACGGGGACGATTACGTGCTTAACGGGCAGAAGATATGGCCGACCGGGGCCCACCTTGCTGACTGGTGCCTCATTCTAGCTAGAACAGACCCCGACGCTCCTAAGGCAAGAGGGCTGAGCACATTCCTTATAGACATGAGAAGCCCCGGAGTGGTGGTGAACCCGATCATTGACATGGCCGGTGCTGAGTCGTTTGCGGAGATATTCCTTGAGGACGTCCGTGTCCCGAAGAGGCTTCTTCTCGGCCAGGAGAACCGGGGTCTTCCCCTGGTCTTCGGATGCCTGGAAGGCGACAGGTTCTGGGGCAGATGTCTGAGACACGCCGGAAGCAAGAAAGACCTCGAAGAACTGGTGGAGTATATCAACCAGTCCAGCTACGACGGACGCCGCCTCAAGGACGACCAGGTGCTGCGGGATACCCTGGCCGAGATAGCCATCGAGCTTGAGGTCAGCCGGATGCTCAACTACAAGGCTGCTTGGCTGCTGAACCAGGGAGCGAGCATATCCTGGGAGTCATCGGTGGTCAAGGTGTTTGCCGACGAGCTAGGGCAGCGAATCGCGCACGTCGGCCTGCAAGTCCTGGGGCCTGAAGCCCAGATCAGGGACAACTCCAGGTGGGCCCGCCTGAGAAAAAGGTTTACCTTCCTTTACAACTTCAACAGGGGCCTCAGCCTGGCTGGCGGCACCTCGGAAATCCAGAGAAACACCATAGCCCTCAGAGGTTTGGGCCTGCCTAGAAGCTAGACGGAAGAGGACAAAGGGAATGGATTTTTCCTTCAGTGAAGAGCAGGAAATGCTCAGGAAGATCGCTCGTGACTTTCTGGCCACAGAGTGCCCCAAGGACCTGGTACGACAGATGGCCAGGGACGAGAAGGGGTTCACCGACGACCTGTGGAACAAGATGGCAGAGCTGGGATGGATGGGCCTGCCTGTACCAGAGAAGTACGGAGGCATAGAAGGCAGCTTCCTCGATGTTGTAGTGCTGCTCGAGGAGATGGGCAGGGGAGCCTTGCCCGGGCCGTTCTTCTCCTCCCTCTTGGGCACCCTGGCCGTGTTGCACTTCGGGAGCGACCGGCAAAAGGAAGACCTGCTGCCGAAGATAGCTCGAGGTGATCTGGTGCTGACTGTGGCCATCAGTGAACCGGGCGTCGGTTACCAGACCAGTGCCCTCCAGTGCGAGGCAGTTGCCGACGGAAGCGACTACGTGATCAACGGCACCAAGCTGCTCGTCGAGAACGCTCATGTGGCCGACGTGGTCGTCTGCGCAGTGAGGACAAGGGACGCTTCCGGTGGACAAGGGACGAGCTTGCTCCTCGTGGACGGAAAGGACCCGAGCATTTCCCTGACACCCCTTGAGACAATAGCGGGCGACAAGCAGTTCCACGTCAACTTCAACGGGGTGAGAGCTCCCCAAAGCAGCGTACTGGGTGAGGTCAACAAGGGGCATGAATACCTCGAGGAGCTGCTCGCTCTGGGCGCTGTGGCCAAGTGCGCTGAGATGGTGGGCGCTGCCCAGGCGGCGATGGACCTGACCACGGACTACGTCAAGGAAAGGGTCCAGTTTGATCATCCGATCGGCAGCCTCCAGTCCATACAACACCATTGCGCCAACATGAAGATTGACCTGGAAGGTATGAGATACATTACGTACCTGGCGGCCTGGAAGGCAAGCGAAGGTCTTCCCTTCCGCAAGGAAGCTGCCATGGCCAAGGCATGGGCCAGCGATGCCTGCATCCGCATCACGAACCTGGCACACCAGTGTCACGGGGCCATCGGCTTCTGCGAAGACCATGACCTGCCTCTTTACTCCAAGCGGGCCAAAGCGTCCGAATGGGCGTTCGGCGGCGCCCGCTTTCACCGCCAGTTCGTGGCCCAGGAGATCGGACTGTGATCCCTCTGTCTCCTGTTACGATCGATCATAGGAAGCTTAGAAAGGAGATCACTAGGTATGGCTAAGAAGCAAGTCCCCATAATTGAGGGTCTCTTCACCTGGCCCTCCGACAAGCCCCAGCTTATAGCCAGTAGGTGCAAGAAGTGTGGCACGGTGATGTTCCCAAAGACGGCGTTCTGTGCCAACCCGGACTGCGAGAAGTCACGCGAGAATGTAGAGGTAGTGAATCTGAGCAACAAGGGTAAACTCTGGACATGGACTATCCAGAACTACGCCCCCCCGGCACCCTTCCGGAAGGAACCATTTGAGCCCTATGGCATCGGAATGATCGATACCGAGGAAGGTCTCAGGGTACTTGGAATACTGACCACCTACGACAATCTGAAGCTTGGCATGACCATGGAGATGACCACGGGAAAGCTTTATGAAGACGACGAGAACGAGTACATCACCTGGATGTGGAAGCCGGTAGCATGACGCCCGTTCCTGTACAGGGCAAGAATCTAGTACCAAGGAGATGACAGTGAAGAAATTCAGAGAAGTTGCAGTAGTCGGTGTTGGGCTGCATCCCTGGGGCGTATTCCCGGACAGGTCAATGCGCGAGATGGCAGTGGAAGCTATAACAGAGGCCCTGGCCGATGCCAAGATGGAATGGCGCGAGATCGAGTCCATGGTCTCCGGTGGCTACCTCTGGGTCTCGCAGAGAGAGGGGATGTTCGGAATACTGAGCGGCACAGCCATCTCCTCAGCTATGGGCGGCATCGGCATACCCATAACTAGCTGCGCCAACGCCTGTGCCACCGGCGGCGCCATCTTCAGAGAGGCCTATCTGGCCGTAGCCAGCGGCCTGCATGACACTGCCATAGCCGTGGCCGCAGACAAGTCTGCCGGAGGCTTCTTTAGACCCCAGTCGGAGGACAAGGAATTCGACCTGGACTACATACGGTACGTCATGACCGGGGAGACCAATCCAGCCTACTGGGCCATGGAATGCGTCCGCAGGATGAACGACATCGGTACAACCGAAGATGACCTGGCCATGGTTAAAGTCATTACCAGCAAGGTAGCCCCGGCCAACCCCAAGACCAGGTACAAGAAGGCCTTCTCCAAGGAGCAGGTGCTTGAGTCGCCGATGGTTTGCACCCCGCTGCACCTCCTCGAGATTTGCGCCACCAGTGACGGTGCTGGCGCTGTCATACTGTGCGACGCCGAGAAGGCCAGGAAGTACACCGACAAGCCTGTGCTGGTGGACGCAGCCGCCATCGGCAGCCCGACCTTCGGCGATCACACCATCCCGCTGACATACCTCAGTGCCTATCCAAGACCAGGGGTCGGTATTCTGACTGAGAGTAGGAATGCTATCGCAGCCGTCTACAAGATGTCAGGCAGGAAGCCGGAGGACATCGACATAATAGAGCTGCCGGACAACAGCTCCTGGCACTACTTCGCCTACCTGGACTGCATGTTGCAGGCCCAGGATGGCGAAGCCGAGAAGCTCCTCAGAAGCGGCAAGGTAGATCCCGTTGACGGCGATCTTCCAGTGTGTCCGAGTGGCGGTCTCGGTGCTTGTGGCGAGGCCGTGGTGGCACAGGGCCTCTTCCAGATATACGAGCTGGTGAAACAGTTGCGGGGCGAAGCCGGCGAGCGGCAGGTGAAGAACAACCCCAAGGTCGGCCTGGCCCAGACCTACGGCTACGCCGGGAATAATGCCGCTTGCATACTGAGCAAAGCCTGGTAGTCTTGTCTGAGTCTCACCTGCGGCAGTTGCCGAGACACAAAATACCAAGCTAGGAGGCACAGCAGATGGCGAGTGTAGAAGAACTGAAAGCCCTGGTAGGGAGTAAGGGCGAACCGACGGTCTACCAGATCGATCCGAGCATGCTCCGCCTCTACGCGGATACCATAGGCGAGAAGAACCCCAAGTGGCAGCAGTATGTGCACCCGGGCCTGCTGGCCGCGGCCATGTTCATGGGACAGGGTGTGCCCATGCAGTTCCCGTACCCAGGGATAGTAGATGCCGGGTTGGAGTTGCAGATATTCAAGCCCATCAAGCTGGGCGACACAATTACCATCACCAACGAGCTCTTCAGCGTGGAGGACAAGTCCAGCGAGAAAGGCAAGCGATTGCTCATCTCCATGAAGTCAAACATCAAGAACCAGAACGGCGAGGAAGTCGCGGCCAGCATCGGGCGGGTAATGAACCTCGGCTAGAGCAGCGCTGCAAAGAGAGAATCTGCCCATCACGAGTGACGTGCCAGGCCCGGCGGGGGCAACAGGCCCCGCCGGGCTTTGCTTCTCCGACCGCACCGGTTGGGCAGATTTGGCCATATTCTCCTCCAGCAAGCGCCCCCAGCCATCCTGGACTGCCACAGCTTCTATGCTATACTTATTCAGAGAAGTCGGCCAGATAGCCGTGCCCCCGAATGGAGCAACGACGGCAATATGGCTAAGGACTATTACCAGATACTCGGTGTACCCAGGAATGCCAGCGATGCAGACCTGAAGAAGGCCTACAGAAAGCTGGCTATGCAGTACCACCCTGACCGCAACCCGGGCCGGGAGAAGTGGGCCAACGAAAAGTTCAAGGAGATAAACGAGGCCTACGGCGTACTGGGTGATCCGGAAAAGAGAAAACAGTACGACCAGTTCGGGAGAGTCGGAGATATTGGAGATATATTCAGCAGCGCCAATACCAGGGCCACCTTCGAAGACCTGATGAAGGAATTCGGAGGAGCCGGCCTCGGCTTCGGCTTCCTCGACGACATTTTCGGCGATTTCCTCAAGGGCATGGGCTCCTCGTTCACCTTCAGGACCTATAGCCGGCCAGGGGGCAGGGCACGGTCCGGGCCAGGTTCAAGGATCCGTGTTAACCTGGACGAGATCCTGGAGCAGGCCCGAAGGGCCCAGCAACAGGATGTACGCTACGAACTGACCATCAACGCAGACGAAGCCAGCAAGGGCACCAAGAAGACGTTGACTCGGAAGGGGAAAAGACTGGAGGTGAAGATCCCGGCTGGCGTCAAGTCGGGGAGCATCGTCAGGCTGCGCAACGCCCGCCAGGTGACTGATAGGCAACCCGGAGACATTCTGGTACAGATCAAGGTCAAATGAGCGCCCCCATGCCCCCCACCCGCCAACGAGTGCTGATTACGGACTGCATGAGTCGGAGTCGTCGTACTATGCGACGCACGCCACCACTGGAAACTCGCAAATGACCATTGCGGTAGTCTATAGCGACGGAATCAGGGAATACGATTTCGGCCCCGGCCATCCCTTTCGAGGAGACAGATATGCCACCTTCATCAGACTGCTGCACGAGAGGCTCACTGATGACGACTTCGAATTGGTGGAGCCAAGGTATGCAAACGACGACGAACTTCTACTCGTCCACGACCAGCTTTACATCGACTTCCTGGAGGGTGCCTCCAAGGGGGTCTGGCTCCCCAGCTACCGGTTCTTGAGTCCCGACACCCCTCTTCAACCAGGGATAGCCAGGGCAGCCAGGCTCATCGCCGGCACTTCGCTTACCGCCACGGAAATCGTCTGGGAGGGCAAATTCAGCCGCGCGGTCAGCGTGGGCGGTGGAATGCATCACGCCAGAAAGCGCTTCGGCGCCGGTTTCTGCATCTACAATGATGTGGCCATAAGCGTCAGGAACCTGATCGAGAAGTACAACCTGGAGAGGGTCCTGATCCTGGACACCGATGCCCACGCCGGAGACGGGACCTGCGAACTCTTTTACCAGGACCCACGAGTACTGTTTATTGACCTCCACCAGGACCCACGGACTCTCTACCCCGGCACCGGTTTTGCTCACGATATCGGCGCCGGAGAAGGCAAGGGCTTCACAGTCAACGTCCCTTTGCCACCCGGCGCTTCGGATGCCGCCTACGAATATGTCATGGACCAGATTTTCCAACCTCTGGCCGAGGAGTTCCAGCCCCAGATGATCATCAGGAACGGCGGATCGGATCCCCACTTCGCCGACGAGCTGACCAACCTTGGCCTCACCCTCGAAGGCTTCAGGATGCTCGGAGCGAAGGTGGCCCAGGTGGCTGATGAACTGTGCCAGGGCAGAGCTGTCGACCTGGTCGGAAGCGGGTACAACCAGAGAGTCTTGCCCTACGGCTGGCTCGCTTTGATGTCAGGCCTGGCCGGGTTGGATATCGAGCTTCGAGAGCCTTTCCTGTTTTCCCTCAAGAAGGACTACCAGCTTGATGAGACCAAGAGGGTGGTCGAGCAGGTGCGACAGAACCTCAAGGACTACTGGAGGTGCTTCCGTTGACCGACCAGTCGGCTATTGTCTCGGTAGACCTCGGGGGCACCAAGATCGCCGCCGCTCTGGTAAGGACCACCGGCGAGATCCTATCCCAGAAGAGCACGCCTACTCTAGCCGAGGAGGGCGTGGCTCCAGTCATCGGGCGCTTGCTGGCTGCCGTGGATAGCATTATCGGCAACGCCGACCTGTCGCACCTTTCCATCTCAGGTATAGCCGTGGCCGCAGCAGGCGTCATAGACACTGAGAATGGGACAGTTACCCATTCTCCCAACCTTCCCGGCTGGTGCGAAGTGCCCCTGAAGAAGTCCATCGAGGAGGCCCTGGGACTGCCGACCTTCCTCATCAACGACGCCAGTGCCGCGGCGCTCGGAGAGCACCGCTTCGGCGCTGGAAAGGGAGTGAGCCACCTTGTCTATGTTACGGTCAGCACCGGAATAGGAGGCGGCCTCATCCTCGGCGGCAGGCTGTACACCGGCGCTTCCGGCAGCGCCGGAGAGGTGGGCCACATGGTTATCGACGCCAACGGCCCCCGTTGCAGTTGCGGCAATGTCGGCTGCCTGGAGGTCCTGGCGTCAGGGACGGCGCTGGCCAGAGAGGCACAGAAGCTGATCCAGCAAGGCGCCAGCACCAAGATAGCCGAGCTTGCCAACGGAGAACCCAGCAACGTGACTGCGAAGCTGGTGGCCGACGCCGCCCGGCAGGGCGATGCCCTAGCCAGAGAGATCATCTCTCAGGCAGCCACCTACCTGGGTATGGGCCTGGCAAATCTGGTGAACATCTTTAACCCTGAGATGATCGTGGTCGGCGGGGGCGTGGCCAAAATAGGCGACATGCTACTCGACACGGCTCGGCGGGTGGCTATAGAACGGGCCTTCCGCTTGCCAGCACAGCGCGTCCAGATCGTTCCCAGCCGGTTGAGCGACAATGCCGCCATACTCGGCGCTGTGGCCTTTGCCCAGGCAGCCGGCGTGCCGACCACATAGTGCCCGCCGCTCCACTCCTGGCCTCCATCACCGGACGCCTCTGTGACGAAAGGAACTGGTCAAGGCTGAGGTACCATTCTCCCGCGGGACCGGGGCTTCGCCTCGCGCCTGGCGCTGGCCACCCGGCTGGACGTTAGACGTCCAGGTTCCGCACGTTCTTGGCGTGGGCCTGTATGAAGGCTTTGCGCGGCGGCACTTGCTCTCCCATCAGCATGTGGAAGACCTCATCGGCCCTGGCGGCATCTTCAATACCAACCTGGAGCATTATCCTTGTTTCGGGATTCATGGTAGTCTCCCACAATTGCTCCGGGCTCATCTCTCCCAGACCCTTGTAGCGTTGCACTTCCAGCTTCTTGCCGCGCAGACTTTCAAGGAGGACCTCTTTCTCAGGTTCAGAGTACACCCAGTGGCTCTCCTTGCCCGCCTGGATACGGTACA
Source organism: Chloroflexota bacterium (assembly GCA_003650185.1). Lineage (GTDB taxonomy): Bacteria > Chloroflexota > Dehalococcoidia > UBA2247 > RBG-13-53-26 > B9-G15. The sequence goes on from QMOF01000007.1 coordinate 20,176, forward strand.
GCGGTGGCTGGGCAATGAAGAGGTGCCCCCCGCCGATCAACTCCACCATGTTGCGGAAGAAGAAGGTGAGCAGCAGCGTCCGGATGTGAGAGCCGTCAACGTCCGCATCCGTCATGATGATAACGCGATGGTAGCGTAGCTTTGATAAGTCAATCTGGTCAGCTATGCCGACCCCCAGGGTCGTTATTAGCGCCCGTATTTCCTCATGGGCCAGCATCTTGTCGGCCGAAGCTTTCTCCACATTGAGTATCTTGCCTTTGAGCGGCAGTATTGCCTGGAAGCGGCGGTCCCGTCCCTGCTTGGCTGAGCCGCCGGCGGAGTCACCCTCGACCAGGAACAGCTCACACCGTGATGGGTCCTTCTCCGCGCATTCAGCCAGCTTGCCCGGAAGCGTACCGGCCTCCAGCGGAGTCTTCCTGAAAATCAACTCCCTCGCCCTGCGGGCAGCCTCTCTGGCCCTGGCTGCTGTGAGGCATTTGTCTATGATCCTCTTTGCCTCGTTTGGATGCTGCTCCAGATACTCCGATAGCCCTTCGGCCACCACCGATTCCACCTGGCCCTTCACTTCGGGATTGCCCAGCTTGGCCTTCACCTGGCCCTCAAACTGGGGCTCATCAAGCTTGACGCTGATGACAGCGGTCAGGCCGCTCCTCACGTCTTCACCGGAAAGGCTGGTATCGCCATTTCTGTTCCCATTCTTGCTATTCGCCTTTGTCTTGTGAATGTAGTCATTCAGGCTACGGGTCAAAGCAGCACGGAAGCCGGTCAGATGGCTACCCCCATCTGCGGTATTGACGCAGTTGGCAAAGGTAAGCGCCAACTCGCTGTAGCCGTCATTGTACTGCAAAGCCACCTCTATAGCCGTACCCTCCACGTTCTTGCTCATGTAGATGGCCTTGGGATGAAGGACTTCCTTCTTCCTGTTGAGATAGTGGACAAGGCTGGCTATGCCCCCTTCAAAGTAGAAGGTCACTTCACGGTCCGTCCTCAGGTCACAGAGACTCACCTCCATCCGCGGAACAAGGTAGGCCAGCTCGCGGCAACGCTGGGCTAGATAGTCGAAATCGTACTCAAGGGGGCCAAAGATCTTCTCATCCGGTCGGAAGATAACCGTCGTTCCGCTGCCTTCTGCCTCACCCTCAACCTTCAACTCGGTCTGGGGAATGCCATGGGCATACTCCTGGGAATACAGATTGCCTTCACGCCTGATTTCGATCCTCAGCCATGAAGACAATGCATTCACCACCGATGCACCCACTCCGTGCAGTCCGCTGGACACCTTGTATGTCCCCGCGCCAAACTTGGCCCCAGCGTGGAGCATGGTCATCACGGTCTCAACAGCCGACACACCACTCTCCGCGTGCCTGTCTACAGGAATGCCTCGACCGTTGTCCTCCACCTTGACCCGGCCATCCTCGAACAATGTTACCTGGACACGATCGCCGAAACCAGCTATGACCTCATCGACGCTGTTGTAGACTATTTCGAGGACGAGCAGGTGCAGGCCCCGCTGGTCTGTACCGCCAATGTACATCCCAGGGCGGCGACGGACAGCCTCAAGCCCTTTCAGGACCTGGATATTCTGAGCGGTGTAGCCATTGCCTGGCTCGGGTAAATTTTGCACTTTAGCTCTTTGGAAAATTATACCACACTCCAGGCCAGAATCCAAACGTCATTTACCGTACATATTATACACATGTTGTGTACATGTCAACCCATGCGCCTTCCCTATATCCTCCGGCCCACCTCCGCCCCGTCTCGCATGGCATCCAATCCTTTGCGAGCCTGGCTTGCATCTCCAATGACATGGACCTCCTTGTCCTTGCCTCCAGCCTGCCCCACAATCTCATTTCTCGGCCTGACACCGCAAGCCAGCACCACAGCATCAAAGCCGTCCCACTCCTCATCCCTATCACCCCGTGACACCACCACCCTCAACCCCGGCCTGATCTCCTTCATCTGCGTGGACGTGACTATCCTGACTTTTCCGCCTTTGATTCGCTTCATCATGTCCCAGCGCACCGTCGCTCCCATATCGGCACCCACCTGGGCCAACTGCTCCACCACCGTCACCTCCCTCCCCCGCTCCGCCAGCAGCTCGGCCGTTTCCAACCCGGTCATGCCTCCCCCGACCCCCAGCACCCGCTGTCCGACCTCCCGCCCCCCCAGCACCTCCCCGGCCCCCAGCACCCCCCCGCCTCCCCGGCGTGGGCTGC
>QMOF01000008.1 GCA_003650185.1 Chloroflexota bacterium
AGCCACGCTGGATTATACCCATTCATACATTCTTTCCTGAAGAGTTCCAGGATATGTTCCCTAATGTAATTCAGATCGAAGATGACGAAACCATCAATCTTTCTTAGAGGGGTGAATTATTGAACCAAGACGGAAGACTTACCACCGAAGAATTAATATATGATGTTAAACTAAAATCGGGTAAAGGGGGTGGATGGCCTAACGATTTTGATTACCGGATTGATAGTGACCTCATCACGATTTCCACAGATTACAGAAACCTCGATAAAAAAGCGACCCGGCGCTTGGACCCTTGGGGGCTGGCATTCCTTATTGATGCCGAATCTCGATGTAGAGTGAAAATAAATGCCATTAATTTCTCATTGTCTGGCAAGATTGATGAGGTTAGACCAGCTATGAGACTTGTCCCGAATCTTGAGGCATTCCGCCGGAGGGTGTCATTTTTAAGTCTTAAAAATCCTGGACTTCGTTTTGGGATTACCATTAATGGAGAAATGCTGGAACTTGATGATACCGATACGTTATTTAATCGTCCGTCTAACGAGAGGATTCGCACGAGTTTCGACCGTGTTGCTCAAGATAACCGTCCAGGTCGCCTAGAGAAGGATTTTCAAACATGGTTGTTCGCCAACGATGTGAAGAACATTGAAGATAGAGAAGCTAACATCAATGAAAGGTTAGCAGTATTGGGTGAAGACTTCTACAAGCTAAAGAAAAAAGCATATGGAATCATTAGGGAATTCCCGACGGGCGCTTTCCACGAGGTAATATCTAATAATAGTCGGCTTCTTCCGACTGAATATATTGATATTGTTACGCTTAATAAATATGGTCATTTAGCAGTCATCGAGCTCAAATTAAATGATCCCCAACTAGAAGTCATAGCTCAACTATTAGACTATTCTCTGTTCTTCAGATGTTATCGAGATAAGCTCTGGCCTACCATAGTGGAGAGACTGCGAAAACCCCCGAAAAGCCAGGACATCGTTTGTTATGTGGTTAGTAACCATTTTCACGATAGATTTGACAAGGTCATGAAATACTACTGCCCAAATGACAACTCATATGGTTTCAGAATTAAGAAGGTTACGCTTGGTAGTTATTCTGATACTTGATAAAAACTGCTAGGAGTCTTCGGTGTTAGAAATCACGAATTTAGTAGCTCGAGAACCAGAAGGTATTGTAATTACTTTCGCCTCTCTTGCATATAATAGGTCTCAAGGAATATCTCTTCCGGAGAATTCAAATATCAAATTCATTGACTTTATAAGGGATGAGGTTTGGAAACAGTTATCTCACATGTGCACAAGAGAGATATTTGAAGATACTCATCAGCAATGGATTGAAGACCTAAGAGATCTTCTCAAACAGCGTAATGGCTTGCCAATAAGTTACGGGCAAGGGCAAGAATCTCTGAATGTTTGGTTGAAATTCTATGTTGATTGGGCATCACTTCCTGAGATGCAGGTCGCAGAGCGTCTCAGACCTTGGTTACACTGTCCTCTGGATAACGTCGTTATGGGCAAGTTAAAAGATATTTACCCAGACGAATATCAGATAAGGATTGTTCCACACTATCGCCGTCTTGGGTTAGCTGCTCAGGAACGACATTCATTATCCAAGATGGATAAGGAGCTTTATTTTACCTGGCAAGGTTGGATTAGGGAAATCTCACCTGATAAACCGCTCCTAGTAGACTTGATATGGGCATTTGAACGTTAGGAAGTATTTCATTCAAGAGGCTACTATATCGCAAGAATCAACGATATCTTCTCAAATAGCAATTCGGGAATTGTTCCCCAAGGCCCAGCTTTAGGAACTCAAACCAATGGCTTACACTATAATGACGGATAACTCAAATCTGGCAGTTCTGTCTATCGTTAAGTAGCGCCCACTTTGTTAACAGTTTGGGATACCTTCATAAACACTCCCTGACAAGACTTCACAAAGTAAAGGCAATATTAGCGTGGTGTAATGCCAGCACCAGGTGAATAGATAGGCTGGTAGTTAAGGAGACTAGACATGTCAGTATTATGGGGGATCTTAATAATTATGGCAGGGCTGTTCATGTTGTCCTGCGGCAGTACAAGAAGCGAATTTATTATCTATCGACTGATGGTTGCTCGCTCTAAACTGCTATGGGGCGAGAATGTTCATCGTTTTTATCAAGTTGCAGGAATCATTGTCATCGTTTTTGGGCTACTGGTAGCCCTGGATGTAGTCTGATTGGACTGTTTTAAACGGCTTGATATATTGGTATACATGCATCCCTGACAGGGTAGTAATAAATCTGTGACCCTACCGGTCAAGTCCCAATTCTGCTCGGTTCTACACTCTTAAGTGTGAAAGGGCGTGTCCTGCACAGATCGGCGTATGCGACTTAACGCACGTTGCGGTCTTTAACAAACGAATCGAGGTATCAAACGGGATGCGGAGTGGTGAAGGCCGGCAGTCCCTGATGCGAGGACTAGATAGTCTCCTTGGCGGCCCTGTCAAGAGGCACCGAGAACCTGAAAATGCTTCCTCTCCCTTCCCCAGCCTCAACCCAGATCCGACCCCTGTGGAGCTCAACAAGCCTCTTGCTGAGGGCCAGGCCTATGCCCAGTCCCCCTTGGGGTTGCCCCTCGACTTGCATCGGCTCCTGCAGGTCAAAGAGCCTTTCCCGTCGCTCCGCGGGTATACCCGGGCCAGTGTCCATCACGGATACATGCAGGCAATCGTCCTTCTCCTCGGCTGACACCGTAACCACCCCTCCAGGCGGGGTGAACTTGAAGGCATTATCCAGAAGGTTGGCCACCACCTGACGCAATCGCTCTGCGTCGGCATACACGGCTGGAAGCTCGCCGGGCACATCCAGCACCAGGCTCAGATCTCTACTCTTGGCAACCTGTTCCATGTCATTGGCTATCTCTTCGAGCATGCTGACCGGATCCAGCATTTCTCGGTTCAGATACAGCATGCCTATGTCACCTCTGGCCAAGTCAATCAGCTCGCTGATCCGCCGATTGAGACGCGACGCGCCCCGTTCGATGTTCCCAGCGAAGTCCGCCACCATGCTTTGCTCCACACCAGCCGCAAGTGCGCTGCTTGAAGCAAGGATGGCCGTCAGAGGGGTCTTTAGCTCATGCACCAGTGTCCTCAGGAACTCACCCCTTTTCCTGATCTCTTCTTCAAGGTCGCGCCGCAGCTTCGCCTCACGCTCGTACGCCTCCCTGAGCTTGTCCTCAGCCTCTTTACGCTCAGTTATATCACGAACGATACCAACATGCGCCGGTCTTCCGCGGTACTGGATCACCCCTGTGGATACTTCCACTACTCTTGTCGCTCCACCCTTGCGCAACAACGTTGTCTCATAGTTCGGCAGCGCCTGCCGCCCCGCCTTCCTCAGTCTGTACATTCGCGCCAGTTGGCCCCGCGATTCAGGGCTGGCAATGTCCAGGAAGGGCATGCTCAACATCTCCTCCACAGAATAGCCGGTGATCTCAGCCATGGCCTTGTTGGCAAACTGGCAGACGCCGTCCTGGAGAATGAAGACACCGTCTCTCGCCTGCTCCACCACAGCGGAATACTTCAGTTCACTCTCCCGCAGCGCCTCCTCTGCATGCTTCCGCTTGGTTATATCGCGCAACACGCCCATGAAGCCGACCGGCTGCCCAGCCTCGTCACGCAGCAACTGCACAGTGCTCTCGACCCATACAGTAGAGCCATCGCGGTGTTTCAGTTCCAGTTCCACTATCCTTGCCCTGTCTTTCTCAGCCTGTCCGCTGTGCTCCAGGGCCAGTTCCTCCCGGCGAACCTGCTCCGCAACCTCGAGCGATGCAGGAGCGAATATCTCCTCGGCTGATTGCTGTCTGACCTCTTCCGCCGTGTACCCCCGTAGCCTCGCTATCGAAGGGCTCAGGTAAAGGGGCCGGAGATCCAAGTCAGTAGTGAAAATGACGTCTGACACGTTCTCTGCCAGCAGCCGATAGCGCTTCTCACTCTCACGCAATGCCTCCTCTGTCCGCTTCCGCTCCTCCACCTCCATCCTCAGTTGCTGGTTCGACCGCATCAGTTCCGCGGTGCGCTTTGACACTTCCTCCTCAAGATACTCCTTGTATTGGCGCAGCTCCTCCTCAGCACGCCTCCGCCTGCTGATGTCCCGGCTCACGCCCAGCAGGCCAACAGGCATTCCGGACGCCGGATCACGCAGGAATGTGACTTCGGCCTCTACCCACACCGTGGAGCCGTCCTTGCGATTGAACTCCAGCTCCGCCGCCAGAGACCCGAACGGACGGCCACGGCCTTCCTTCTCCCTGGCCAACTCCCGGTCAAAGGTCCGTTTGGCCGCCTCACGAGATGCAGGGGTCAAGCCTTCGTCTATTGTGCGAGACATTCCCTCTTCGACCGTGTAGCCGGTGAGCCGGGTGAAAGAGGGACTGAGGTAGGTGGGCCTCAAGTCGAGGTCCGTTGTCCAGATGACGTCGGTCACGTTCTCTGCCAGTAACCGGTATCGGCTTTCACTCTTACAGAGCGCGTCCTCGGCCCGTTTCTGCTCGGTGATGTCTTGAATCTGAGCAACGTAGCCGGTGACAGGCCCCTCTTTCGCTGCACGCAGCGGTGCCAGCAGCACGTCGAGGTGAATAGTCCCTGATTTCGTCGTGGTATAGAGACCAGGCTCCCTGTCCTTTGCGAAGTCGTAAGCTCCCTGCCACCTCACTATCTCACCCCTGCGCAGTCTCGCCTTAGCCTCCGCCGGCATGATGGCCAGGTCAAACAGATTGCACCGCTTCGCCAACCCAGCACCAGGTACGCCAAATATATCGAGAGTTGCCCGGTTGACTCCGATCAATCGCCCATCGTGGTCGTAGAGCTGAATGCCGATGGGCGACTGCTGGTAGACACCCCTGAACCATGCCTCGCCTTCTCGGAGTGTCTCCTCCGCTCTCTTGCGCCGGTCGATGTCACGGGCAATGCCCAGCATGGCAACAGGGTATCCGCGCAAGTCACGGACAAAACTGACGTTCATCTCCATCCACACCGTGCCGCCGCCCTTGCGATATACTTCCAGTTCGAGAGTGCGTGACGTCAGTCGATCCGCTCCTCTTCTGTCCTCCTCGAATGCCTCAGCCGCCGCCTGCCGAGAAGCAGGGGTCAAAGATGTTTCCATTGTACATTGCATGGCCTCCTCAACGGTGTATCCCAACACACGCTCGACCGAAGGGCTAACGTACCTCACCCGGAGGTCCATGTCGACTATGCACAGGATGTCCGAGACGTTGTCCGCCAGCAGGCGGTACTTCTCCTCGCCGTGGTGCAGAATACTCCATTCCCACATCCCGGTACCCACCCCCGTACGCTCCTGCCGATCCGGTCTCGACTGCCTTGCCGTGCCTGTCCGCTTCATACCCCACCTACCAGCTTGCCAGTGTATGCCTTCTCCAAGCCATGCCACAGAAAGTTGGACCGTTGCACCTATTCCCAGGGGCATGCCAGACCCCGCGCTCACCTTGTTGATGGCACTGTTGGTTACCAGAATGTAATATGGCCTTGCCCCCCCTTTACTCCCAGCGCCAAAGTAGAAACCGCCGTGCCAGACGGCGCCGCCGTCTGGCACATCCATAGCGATAGTGTCTCTAACTCTACACCACAAGGGACACGCTGTAAACCCCCTCGCACGCGGTTCCTGTATGTCGACGACCTCGCGGACAAGAGTGATGCCACGACCGTGGCGCGGCAGGCACCGTGGTATCTTCCCCTGCAGAGCAAAGAGCAGTGCCGACCGCCTGGGATTCGGAAGGCGCCAACGGTATGCCAACAAGCAAAATGAGCGCCGCACACGCAATGGCGCGCCGCGCTCTGTTCGCAGCGAAGACGAAAACCCGCCTTTTTATGTCAAACTAGCGCGCTGGGGATATGTGCCTGCGGCCACACGGCACCCCCACTCGTTTCCGCCGCATTCTTGTTCGTCTGACTGAGCCAGCCCTGCCTTATGCGGCCCTTTCTCCCCGAAGGTAGCCAACGTAGGCCCTCAGAAGACGGCAGTAAGCCTCAAAGCACTTCACGTAAAGTATCAGCGGAGTCGCCAGAGCCTTGGCCATCTACTCTTCCTCCATCTTTCTGCACTCATAATCCGCGGCAGTCCCCCTGCCTGTTAGCCGAATCCTAACAACGTGGATTCACAGCAGAGTCTCAGAAAGGCCGGCTATGTCACAACAGAATAACCGGTGATCGCACCCGCGTCGGCACCCCCAAGGCGGGCCGAGGCGGCCCTTCCTTGACACCGGCTTCTGCTCAGCGTAGACTTTTGCACCAGAAAGCCTTCCCAGGGGGTTGCATGGATTTCCGCTTTTCTCAAGAGGACGAGGCATTCAGACAAGAGGTACGCGAGTTTATCCAACAAGAGCTTCCACCAGACTGGACAGGGACCGGCCTGTTACAGGAGGCAAAAGACGGGCCCGAGTGGGAATTTTGCCGCAGCATGCTACGAAAGCTAGGGGCCAAGGGATGGCACTCACTGGCCTGGCCGCAGGAATATGGTGGGCAGGGCTCCGTTACTAAGCAGTTCATTCTGAGCGACGAGATGTACTATCACGAGCTGCCCGGGGTTGACCTCCAGGGTGCACTCATGTGTGGCCCGGTCCTCATCGAGTACGGCAGCGAGGAACAGAAGAAAGAGCACCTGCCGAAGATCGCCCGGGGAGAGGCGGTCTGGGCGCAGGGTTTCAGCGAGCCGGGGGCAGGCTCCGACCTGGCAGCCGTGGCCACCAGGGCCGTAGAGAAAGACGACTGCTACATCGTGGACGGCCAGAAGGTATGGAGCACGGGTGCCCACCGGGCCGACTGGACCTTTATACTGGCCAGGACTGATCCGGAGGCACGCAAACACCGAGGTATCAGTTTCTTTCTGGTCGACCTGAAATCGCCCGGTGTTACCGTCCGTTTCCTTCCCAATATAGTCGGCACGTACTGCGAGATATTCTTCGACGGGGTGCGCGTACCCAAGGAGAACCTGGTCGGAAAGAAGAACGACGGCTGGACGGTGGCTGGCGCCGTACTCGGCTACGAACGCTCAGGAATCCACCGTATCGCTGCGGCGCGGCGTAACCTGACCCGCTTGCTGGAGTTCGCTCAGCAGACCAGACGGAACGGTGTCCCCTTGTTCAAAGACCCGGTGGTGCGAAACAGGTTGAGCCACCTGTTCGTTGAATGTGAAGCGGTCAGGGTTCTGGCGCACAGGATCGTCTGGATGCAGAGCACGGGGCAGCCGGTAGACTACCAGGCGTCGATGTCGAGGGTAGCGGGAGCCGAATTCCAGCAGCACGTGGCCCAGGCTGCAATGCAGCTATTGGGGCAGTATGGGCCGCTCGAAGAGGGGTCCAGGTGGACTCCGCTGAAAGGATTCTTCCTCAGACAATACCTGTATGCCATGGCGGCAACCATCGGCGCTGGGACCGCCGAGGTACAGAGAAACATCATTGCTCTCAGGGGGCTTGGCCTCCCCAGAGGCTAGGACCAGGTAGGGTACGCCATCAGCGAGATAGCCTGCTTGCTGCCGGACCGATGGCCCGGCAAGCGTGCCTGGCTTGAAGGCACCTGATCGCCAGCCCAGCCCGGCCCACCACATAGACCGCCAGCAGCACAGATGCAATTCATCGAATGGGTCGACGGTAAGCTCAGAGTCCTGGACCAGACCAGGCTGCCCTTGGAAGAGGTATGTCTGGAACTCTGCACATGGCAGGAGGTAGCACTGGCTATCAGGGAGATGAAGGTCCGCGGTGCTCCTATGATCGGCATTGCAGCCGCCTACGCCATAGTCCTAGGGGTCCAGGCTGTGGAGGCGACCAGCAGGGCCGACTTCCTGACCACACTGGAGGACATCGCCGGAGCAGTGGCCTCCACCAGGCCCACCGCAGTCAACCTTTTCCAGGCCGTTCGGCGCATGAGGATGGCAGCACAAAGAGAAGAGGACATCGCCCAAATCAAAGCAGCGCTGATTACCGAAGCCAGGAGCATCCAGGCCGACGAAGAAGAGGCCACCAGAAGGATATCTCTCCTCGGAGCCAGGCTGATCGACGACGGCTCCACCATCCTCACCCACTGCAACGCCGGAGCGCTGGCTACAGGAGGACACTACGGGACAGCGTTGGGGATGATCAAGGCAGCCCGGGAGCAGGGTAGAAATATCAGAGTCTTGGCCACCGAGACGCGTCCTCTGCTGCAGGGAGCACGCCTCACGACGTGGGAGCTTCTCCGCGACAACATACCCGTCACCCTTATCACCGATTCCATGGCAGGCTACTACATGAAGAAGAGGGATATCGACTGCGTCGTGGTCGGGGCTGACAGGATCGCTGCGAACGGCGACGTGGCCAACAAGATAGGCACCTACACGCTGGCGGTCCTGGCCAGCGAGAACAGCATTCCCTTCTATGTCGCCGCCCCTAGCACGAGTGTCGACCTGTCCATCAGCTCGGGGCAAGAAATCCCCATCGAGTTTCGAAGCCCCGACGAGGTCACTCACGTCCAGGGGGTGCGCATTGCCCCCGAAGGCGTGGAGGCAGCCAGTCCCGCTTTCGACGTTACCCCGCATGACTACGTATCGGCTATAATTACGGAAAAGGGCATAGTCAGGAGCCCCTACGCGGAGGGGCTGAGCGCATTGAGATGCTGACGGTTTGTCTGTGCCTGATGCGTTCCAGAGGAGGTCTGCGTGACTGAAGCCAAGATCGGCGTCATCGGTGGTACCAATCTCTACCAGATAGGTAGCCTGAGGAACGTTGAGGAAGTCAGAGTTAGCACCCCGTTTGGCGACCCAAGCGACGCCATCATGGTTGGCCAGCTAGAGGGGGTCAGGGTCGCCTTTCTCCCACGCCACGGCAGGGGACACCGCATCAGCCCGACAGAGCTTCCGGTGCGGGCCAACATCTACGCCCTCAAGTCCCTCGGGGTAGAGTGGATAATCTCGGTCAGCGCCGTAGGAAGCCTCAGAGAGGATATCCATCCTCTTGACATCCTCATCCCTGACCAGCTTATCGACCGCACCAGGAGCAGGGTCAACACCTTCTTCGGAGATGGGCTGGTAGCCCATGCTAGCTTCGCTGAGCCTTTCTGCCCTGTCCTGAGCAATATCCTTTTCGAGGTGGCCAGCGAGGCCGGAGCTGGGGTGCACAAAGGAGGCACCTACCTGGTCATGGAAGGCCCGCTCTTCTCCACGAAGGCTGAATCATTCCTGTACCGCAGCTGGGGAGCAAGCGTCATCGGGATGACAGCACTACCGGAGGCCAAGCTGGCGCGAGAAGCCGAGATATGCTATGCCACCCTTGCCTGTGTCACTGACTACGACTGCTGGCATACCAGCTCCGAACCAGTGACCGTGGACATGGTGATCGGCAATCTTAACCGTAATGCAGAGATGGCCAAGAGAATCCTGAGCACCGCTGTGACACGGATACCATCGAAACGGGAGTGTCAGTGCGCCACGGCGCTTCAGAATGCCATTATCACCGCACCAGACCTCATTCCGGCGCCGCTGAAAGAGAAGCTGCGCCTGCTAATTGGCAAGTACGTGGAGTAACCCTGGGATGCCGGCAAAGCTCAAGTTCGGTTGTCTGCCCACAGCAATAGGAAGCATGCCTCACACCAACCCCGATGAGGCTTGTCGAGCTGTACTGCGCTACCTGAGTGCAGTACCCGCCTGGCCCCAACTGCCAGGGCGCTCGTTCACTGAGAACATGTATGTCCAGTTCTCCGAAGCTTTCCCAGGCATAAACGTAAGCATGGAAGATGAGCGCATCACCGTCGACAGATCAGTCGACCTGGACCCGGGATTGGAAAGGCTGCACGCAGCATACACGGAAAACGACACCACGGACTATGCTATCGGCACCGACTACGCCGCAGGGCTGCACGCTTTTCTCGACTGCCCACTGTCCTCGCCTTTGGCTGTCAAGGGCCAGGTGACAGGACCGATAAGCTGGGGCCTTTGTGTTACTGACCCCGTGAATTATGTCATCTACGACGAGACGCTGGCCGAAGCCCTGGCGCGTCACCTTCGGCTGAAAGCCATCTGGCAGGAGAGGGCCCTGAGCCGGTTGTCCACAAACACAATCATATTCGTCGATGAACCTTATCTGACCTCACTCGGAACGCCCTTTGTCTCGCTTCCCACAGAGCGAGTAGTCCCTCTCCTGGAGGAGACACTGGACGGCATCGCCGGCTTGAAGGGGCTACACTGCTGCGGCGCCGCCGACTGGTCTATGGTGATGGGACTCCCCATCGACATCCTCAGCTTTGATGCCTACAACTACGCCGACAGCCTCAGTGTGTACCCGGACGAGTTGAAGGCTTTCCTGGCACGCGGCGGGACAGTTGCCTGGGGTATAGTCCCCAACGACGAGGAAGCGCTGAGCAAGGAGACCCTGGCCAGCCTGGCTGACCGCCTCGAAGAGGCCATGGCGCCCTTCACCAGGATCGGAGCCTCCTTTCGAGGTCTCGTGGAACAGGCCCTGCTGACTCCCTCATGCGGCCTGGCCTCGCTGTCAATTGAGGCAGCCGAGCTCGCCCTGGAAAGGCTGGCAGAGCTATCGGACAAAATGCGGAAACGGTATATAATTTAGATTTGGGGGAAGCGGACTGATGGAATGCGCGCTTGAGGCTAACAAAGCTAAGTGTACCTGCACCTACGAGCCGTGCAGCAGGAAAGGCAAGTGCTGCGAGTGCATTGCCTACCATCGTGCCCACGGCGAGCTGCCCGGGTGTCTTTTCCCACCCGAGGTGGAGAGAACGTACGGTCGGTCGGCCGCCAAGTTCGCTGAAATCTACTCCAGAGGTCCGAAGTAAGGCTTTATTCCGACGGTTCTTCCAGGGAAGGAATGTGGGTCAGACTGATAACCTGTGATGGAAAGGAGTTGCAGTACAGGCCAGACTTGGGGGGCTTCGAGCAATGGGGCGAAATCGCCTGCCTGCGATGTGGTATCTGCTGCACCAGATGGCAGCCTGAAGTAGCCGCTGAAGAGGTACATCGGATGGCACGGGGATTGGGGGTTTCGCCACAGGAATTCCGCCAGAACTATATCGATGAACATCCCTACAAGCCAGGGCTGTTTCTGTTGCGCAGGAATGCATCGGGATGTGTTTTCCTGCGCTACGACCAGGGGCAGGCCAGTTGCGTCGTCCATCCCTTCAGACCCGAAGCGTGCCGCCAGTGGACCCCGAGCCTGTTCCGTCCTGAATGCCGAGAAGGACTCAACAGGAAGGCCCCCCCAGACCACCTGCTCCTCCCGGACCAGGTCTGCACCTCCCCAGAGGATCTCAGTGCCCTGTGTCACTCCTTAACAACGCAAGCGACTGGCAGGTCAAGCTGATGAACAAGCGGAAAAGAGTAGCACTCCAGAAGCACCGGCGCAGAAGGAAGAAGCTGCGACAGAGAAGCAAAGCCCAGGTGCCATCGGAGTCCTGAACCGGAAGCTATGGTATGAGGCAGGCCTATCTCCTCTGCGGGCCACCCGGAGTGGGCAAGACCACTCTCATCAGGGAGGCAGTCTCATCCCTGGGGCAAACGGCCGGGGGATTCTACACCAGGGAGATACGCAACCACGGTGCCAGGCAGGGTTTCGAGATAGTCACCCTGGACGGGCGCACCGGTGTTCTAGCTCACGTAGAGTTTCAAAGCCCCTGCCGGGTGGGCAAGTATGGGGTCGCCGTCGGCAACCTGGAAGACGTCGGCGTGGCTGCACTGAGGCAGGCCACGAGAGAGTGCGATCTGGTAGTCGTTGACGAGATAGGTAAGATGGAGCTGTTCTCTCTTGCCTTCAGGGAGGCAGTGCGCGAAGCACTCGACAGCGGAAAGCGGCTCCTCGGCACCATCATGCTGGCCTCACACCCCTGGGCTGACCATCTCAAGCGGGATGCCAGGGTGGAGGTGGTAGCCGTGTCCCGGGCAAACCGTAACCAGAGAGCAAAGGAAGTGCAGGAATGGCTCAACACCCGGGTCGCTTCAGGGGACGAGAAAGGAAGTAGATGACAGAGCCGACACAGGTGATACAAGCGTTGCTCGACCCAAAGACATATCCTCACCATCCTCAGAGCGTGAGCCTAGTGCAGACCCAGATGTCGCTCGTCTTCTTGACCGGAGACTACGTTTACAAGATAAAGAAGCCCGTCGACCTCGGCTACCTCGACTACACCACGCTGGAGAAGCGAAGGTTCTTCTGCCATCAGGAGCTGGCCCTGAACCAGCGTCTCTCTCCCGACGTCTATCTCAAGGTGGTGCCTATTGTCCAGCAGTCCGGAGAGATCCTTCTTGGCGGCGAAGGCCCGCCCATAGAGTACGCAGTGAAGATGCGCCAACTGCCTTCTGACCGCATGATGGATGTCCTTCTGACCAGGAGCGCAGTGACCCCCCAGATGGTGCAACGCGTGGCGCAGAAGGTGGCCAGTTTCCATGAACAGGCGGAGACCAGCGCCGAGATAAGCAGGTACGGCAACCTGGAGGTGGTGCAGGCCAACGCTGACGAGAACTTCTCCCAGACTGAGCAGTATGTGGGTCTCTCCATCTACCGGCCAAGCTACGAGAGGATCAAGACCTATACGTACGGTTTCATCCAGCAGAATGCCGCCCTCTTCAAGAAGAGGGTGAACGAAGGCAGAATAAGGGACTGCCACGGCGACCTTCACAGCGCGCATGTCTGCTTTGTGGACGACATCAGCATCTACGACTGCATCGAGTTCAACGACAGGTTCAGGTATTGCGACGTTGCTGCCGAAGTAGCCTTCCTGGCCATGGACCTGGACTACTACGGTCACGCCGATCTAGCCCGGTGTTTTACCGATGCTTACGTAGAGGCGTCGAGGGATGGGGAGCTTGTCAGACTGCTGGACTTCTACAGGTGCTATCGTGCCTACGTTAGGGGGAAGGTAGAAAGCTTCAAGCTGAACGACCCTCTCATGTCGCAAGAGGAAAAGGCAAGGGCACTAGACACCGCCAGACGGTATTTTGATCTCGCCCACTCATATACAGACTAAGCCAAGGAGGTCCGCTGAATTGAGGGAACCTTTCACCAAATTCGTGGAGTCTGAGCTGAGTCCCGATACCCTCCTCATCACGTGCGGTCTGCCCGGGACCATGAAAACGGAAACGAGCGAGGAAATCGCCAGGCTGAAAGGCTATCCCATAGTGCGCACCGACCTCATCCGCAGGGAAGTGCTCAAGAACGAGGACATATTCGATGAGAAGGTGGCTTCGGACATGTCAAAGCGGATGATGGTCTATGACGAAACCTTCAGGCAAGCAGACGAGGCCCTGGAAAATGATGGCAGGGTCATAATTGACGCTACCTTCATCAGCCAGTCACTCAGGAAGCGGGCTGCCGGAATCGCCGCCAGGCATGGCAAGACAATGGTCATCCTTCAGACCCAGCGCCCACGTGAGATTGCCATCGCCCATATAGTCAGACGTACCAGAGAGGACTACGAGTCCAATGCCCTGACCGAGCAGGCTTATGTCAACAATGAGAGGAAATTCGAGAAAGTGGACCTCGATGACCTGAAACGTGAGTACCCTGAGCTGAGACTCATCCACTTTATCGTGGACACCACCGACAACCTGCCCGAGGGCTGGTACGTCATCAGCGTCGAGAGGAGATAGAGAGCCGCATAGATACGCACCGTCAGTCAGCGGCGGGCCTTGGGACTGCCACAACTGCTATCAGGCCACGGCATTTCGCCGCAACAGGCGAGTAACCCTGGATCAGCCCAGGGATGCGGGCAACGTGGAAGCAGCATGCAGGAGGAGCAGAAGCAAGGTTCCCAGAGCTTTGGGGCAGGATTCCATCCGGCAGCGACGAAACAGGTGTACAGGTGATAATAGACCTCCACATACACACCAAGACAGGTTCGGACGGCAACCTGCCCATCGAGCAAGTCTTCACCGAGGCAAAGAGCAGAAGGATCGGCCTCATCTCCATCACCGATCACGATTCGATAGAATGGCAGGGGACGGCAATTACCCTGGCCGCACGACACGGCATGTCCTATATCACCGGTGTAGAGCTCAACGTGACTTTCCAGTACGGAAACGGAAGCAGGTCCCGGTCCGTTTCTTTGGACTTCCTCGGGTACGGCTACGACATCCGCAACACGGAACTGAAGGACAGACTTCAATTCATCAAGGAGTACAGAGAGAAAAGAGCACGTCAGATACTGGACAACCTTAATGCCGAGTTCGATCAAGAAGGTATTCCACGCTTCACCGAGAGGGACCTGGAGGACATACAGTCGAGCGTCGACGGCGTCTTCGGCCGGCCTCATATTGCCAACTATCTCATAGAAAAGGGCATCGTGAGGGACAAGCAGGAGGCATTCGACAAGTACCTGATCAAGTGCGACGTTCCCAAGTACCCCTTGTCACTGGCCGAGGCGTCACACTTGATAAGGCACGCTGGCGGCATACTCGTATTCGCGCACCCTAACGACCCGAACGGGACTTCGCTTGCCACCATAACCCACGAGCTCACCCAACAAACAGCCATCATCGAAGACCACATCCTGAATCACATAGACGGAGTCGAGTGCTGGCACTCGAGAAACGATGCGGCTACCACAGCGCATTACATCGAGTTCGCCAGGAGTCACGACCTGGTAATGACGGGCGGGAGCGACTGCCACCAGAAGCCCATTATCATGGGCACGCTGGACATCCCTGACTGGGTGGCCCGGCAGCCATCCCTGGAAAGGAGAATCGTATGACCCACAAGAGCCCAACCGGTAGCGACATCAGGGATGCTTCGCTCGCTTCCCAGGGCCAGCTTCGCATCGAATGGGCCTCGCGCGAAATGCCCGTGCTGCGGCTGATCAGACAGAGGTTTGCCAAAGAGAAGCCCCTCGCAGAAGCCCGAATATCGGCGTGCTTGCACGTTACTACCGAGACGGCCAACCTCGCCCTCACACTGAAGGAGGGAGGGGCCGAGATCGCTCTCTGCGCCTCCAATCCCCTCAGCACGCAGGACGACGTGGCCGCTGCTTTGTCGGTACAGTATGGCATCCCCGTCTACGCCATCAAGGGCGAAGACAACGACGCCTACTACCGACACATCCACTCCACGCTTGACCTGCACCCCCAGGTCACCCTGGACGACGGTGCAGACCTGGTCAGCACACTCCACAGAGACAGGAGGGAGCTCCTGCCGGGCGTTATCGGCGGTATGGAGGAGACCACCACAGGTCTGATAAGGTTGCGTAGCATGGCGAAGGCAGGCCAGTTGGCCTACCCCATCATCGCCGTAAACGATGCCGATACCAAGCACCTCTTCGACAACCGGTACGGCACCGGGCAGAGCACCATCGATGGGATTACTAGGGCCACCAACGTGCTATGGGCCGGGAAGAAAGTGGTGATCTGCGGGTATGGTTGGTGCGGCCGCGGTGTGGCCATGCGTGCCAGAGGCCTGGGCGCCCAGGTCATCGTGACAGAGGTCAATCCAATCCGCGCTCTAGAAGCTGTAATGGATGGCTACCAGGTAATGCCCGGTCTGGAGGCAGCCAAGCTAGGCGACATTTTCATCACTGTCACCGGGGGCAAGAGCGCCATCGACACGTCCCATCTTGAGGTAATGAAAGACGGCGCTATTGTAGCCAACAGCGGCCACTTCGACGTGGAGATAAACATCCCTGCCCTTGAGGGCCTGTCTATAAAGAAGCGAAAACTACGGCCCTCTGTCGAGGAGTACACGCTGAAGGACGGGCGCCGTATCTTCCTGCTTGCCGAGGGCAGGCTGATCAACCTGGCCGCCGCTGAGGGCCATCCAGCCAGCGTCATGGACATGAGTTTCGCCAACCAGGCCCTGTGCGCCGAGTACATGTTCAGGCTCGAGAAACGAATGACCCCCAACGTGTATCCCGTCCCCGAGGACATAGACCAAGAGGTAGGCCGGCTGAAGCTGCTCTCCATGGGCATCACAATTGACAAGCTAACCCCAGAACAGAGACAATACCTCGAAAGCTGGGAAATGGGAACTTAGACAAATCTGGAAACAAACGAAGGAGAAGGCATTGATGAGCACAACCTTTTCGACATCGTCCTCGCACCTGCTGACCTCCGAATCGGTCACAGAGGGACATCCCGACAAGCTTTGCGACCAGGTCTCCGACGGCATCCTCGACGCCATACTGGCCAAAGACCCTTACGCCCGCGTCGCTTGTGAGGTAGCTACCACTACCGGCCTGGTGATGGTCCTTGGCGAGATCACGTGCGACTGCTATGTCGAGATACCAGAAGTTGTGCGAGGCGTCGTCAGAGACATAGGCTACACCCGGCCCGAATACGGCTTTGATTACGAAAGCTGTGGTGTCATGGTCTCCATCAAGGAGCAGTCAAAAGACATCGCCATGGGAGTGGATGAATCTCTCGAAGCACGGGAGGGGTCGACCACCAACGATGTTCTGGACAGACTTGGCGCCGGTGACCAGGGAATAATGATCGGGTTTGCCTGCAACGAGACACCGGATCTCATGCCGCTGCCCATCTCTCTGGCCAACAGGCTTTGTTACCGTCTGGCGCAGGTGAGAAAAAGCAACCTGTTACCTTACCTGCGCCCCGACGGCAAGTCCCAGGTGACAGTGGAGTACCAGCGCGGGGTTCCTCGCCGTGTGGCCGCCATCGTCATAGGTGCCCAACACGACCCTCTGGTGAGCCATAACGTGATCCAACGTGATATCATCGACTATGTCATCAGGGAGGTCGTTCCACCATCCCTGCTCGACAAGAACACCAGATATTTTGTCAATGCCACCGGGCGTTTCGTAGTGGGCGGCCCCGTGGGGGACGCGGGCCTAACGGGACGAAAGAACTCTGTTGACACGTACGGCGGCATCGCCAACCACGGTGGGGGTGCCCTATCTGGGAAAGACCCCACCAAGGTCGATCGCTCGGGAACCTACGCAGCCCGCTACATCGCCAAGAACCTTGTGGCAGCCGGGCTGGCCGACCGACTGGAGGTCCAGATATGCTACTCCATCGGTGTAGCACACCCAGTGGCCATCTCCATCGAGACCTTCGGCACGGCCAAGGTCAGCGACGACCTCATCATCAAGCTGATCAAGGTGCATTTCGACCTGAGGCCGGAGGCCATAATCCGGACGTTCAATCTGCGCCGCCCCATCTACCGCCCCGTTGCGGCCTACGGCCACTTCGGTCGCACGGACCTTGATCTGCCTTGGGAGAAGACGGACAAGGTTGCCGTCCTCCAGGCTGAAGCTGGCCTGCACAGCCAGAAGAATTCGCCTCAGAACAAATCGCAGCAAGCGGCCTGAAGCAGGGACTACGTGGTGAGGTGAGGGTCACGGGTCGGCGCCGTCCTATTCTGCCGAAACGTGGTGCTTTCCTGCATTGGGTGCTTTGGTGGAAGGAATGAGAGGATGCCTATAAAGTTCGGAACTGACGGTTGGCGAGGCATCATCGCCGACGACTTCACATTTGAGAACGTCCGCTATTGCGCGCAGGCAGTAGCCGAGCACCTTCGTGATAGGGGACTGGCGCCTCGCGGGCTGGTCATCGGCTACGATACCCGTTTCGCCTCGGAGCACTTCGCTGCCGCAGCCAGCGAGGTATTGGCTGCTAACGGGATCAGGGTCTACCTCTGTCCCAAACCCACGCCGACCCCCGTGATAAGCTACGGGGTGGTTAGGCAGAAGGCCGGCGGGGCCATAATTATCACTGCCAGTCACAACCCGGCCCAGTGGAATGGATTCAAGATTAAGAGCGAAGACGGGGCCAGTGCTCCCACCGAGGTCGAGGCTGATGTAGAGGCGCGCTTGCCGCAGATCATCGGTCGGGGGACGACCGAGCGCATGCCCCTCAAAGAAGCGCTGTCACAGGGCCTAGTTGAGTATCTTGATCTGGACCCGCCTTACTTTCAGCATATAGCCAAGATGGTTGACCTCGACAGCTTGCGACGCAGCGGTCTCAGGGTGATAGTGGACTCCATGTACGGCGCCGGCGACAGTTACATCAAGAGACTACTCGACGGCGGGCGCATCCAAATACAAGAGATCAACGTGGAACGAAATCCCATCTTCCCGGGCATCCAGCCGGAGCCTATCGCTCGCCACCTGTCCAAGCTCTGCGCCCTGGTCAGGGACACCGGCGCCCACGTGGGCCTAGCCACGGACGGCGACGCCGACCGGGTTGGTATCGTCGATGAGGGCGGGAACCCTTTGACGCCGCTGCAGATCTTCGCTCTGCTCGCCCTCTACCTGTTGGAAGTGCGCGGCGAACGCGGTGCTATCGTCAGGACAGTGACCACCACCAGCATGCTTTACCGCCTGGGCGAGCTCTACGGCGTTCCAGTCTATGAAACCGCGGTGGGATTCAAGCATGTCGCGCCCAAAATGATGGCTGAGAACGCCATCATGGGCGGTGAGGAGAGCAGCGGCTTTGGCTTCCGAGGCCATGTGCCGGAGCGCGATGGCATACTGGCAGCCATGTACTTCCTCGATTTGATGACCAGGCTCGGCAAGAGTCCCTCACAGCTCATCGAATATCTCTACAGCAAGGTGGGACCGCATCACTATGAGCGGCTGGACCTTCAGTTCCCCGCCTCCCAGCGGGAGACCATTGTCAAACGTCTTGCCAGCAGCCCTCCCGACAGGATCGCGGGCAACGCCGTAACAAAGGTGAACACCATTGATGGCCACCATTTCTCTCTGGCAGACGGTTCCTGGCTACTCGTTCGCTTCTCGGGGACCGAGCCTCTTCTCCGCATGTACGCCGAGGCCAGCAGTATCGAGAAGGTGAAAGCTTTGATCCAAGATGGAAGAAGCATGCTAGGAGTGTAGCTATGGTCGACCTGGACAATCCCCAGACCTACCGGTCCATCGACCCCGGCGGAATGCTCGGGCATCTCCATGCATTGCCAGAACAGTGTCAGTCAGCCTGGCACAAGGCCCTCTGGTTCGACTTGCCCGCCGATTACAGCCGGGTGAAGAAAGCAGTCGTGTTGGGCATGGGCGGCTCAGCGATCGGAGGTGACCTCCTTCGCACCCTGGCGCTGCTGGAGGGAAGAGTCCCCGTCTCAGTGCACCGGGACTATGGCCTTCCACCTTCTATCGACGAGGACACACTGCTGATTGCCTCGAGCTATTCGGGCAACACCGAGGAGACACTCTCTGGCTTCAGCCAGGCACTGACACTCCCTGTCAAAGCCAAGAAGCTGGTACTTACCAGCGGCGGGCAACTGCGCGCCCTGGCCGAGGCAGCCGGCATTCCTGTTTTCTCCATAGACTACAAGGCACCCCCCCGCGCTGCCTTCCCCCACAGCTTCATCCCACTGGTCGGGCTCTTTCACAAGTTCGGCCTATTGCAAGATCAGTCGAGTAGCTTCACCGAGGCTCTGAGGGTGCTTCAGGAGCTGTCGGGCGAGCTAAGCGAGACTGTGGCGCAGGCTGTGAACCCCGCCAAGCGGCTGGCCATCGGGCTATCCGGGAAGATGGCGGTCATCTATGGGGCCGGCCTGCTCTCCGAGGTGGCCCAGCGGTGGAAAACACAGTTCAACGAAAACAGCAAGTCCTGGGCCTTCTACGAGGTATTTCCGGAAATTAATCACAATTCCATAGTCGGCTATCGGTTCCCGTCCGACCTGAGGAACCGGATCATGGTGCTTCTGCTACACTCTTCCTCGCTGCACCCCCGCATCTCACAGCGTTACCATCTCACCGCCGAGATCCTCGCCAACGAAGGCGTTGACCGTGAACTGATAGAGGCCAGAGGAGACAGTCCTCTGGCTCAGATGTTGGGAATGGTGCTCCTCGGGGACTATGTCAGCTTCTACCTGGCCATGCTGAATGGCGTCGACCCATCCCCAGTAGCCCCCATAGACTACCTCAAGAAGCGCCTTGCCGAGGACCAGGCCGTGCACCTGGATAGGTGATCGGGATGCGCAAACGTGATTACGCATCATCGACCAACCAGTCCCCGGACACGCTGGCGGCGTGGCGTGGTGTCGTCCATGCAACAGTCATGATATAATTGAATATTGAGCCAACCGCTTCGAACACCACCAAGACTCTCGAAAAGTCGAAATGGCCATATCGGAGTCAAGGTTAGGTCTCATGCCTGCGGAGCCAACGGTAACAGGTCGCGTAAGCCGGAAGTATTCCGGCTCTTCTTGTCTACCCAGGCGCGACAATTTTCTGCGCCATGAGGGTTATGTCCTGCGCTAGGTCAGCCTTACCAGCCAGCGCCGCTGCCGATTGCCAACATGAGCACGAGAGAAAGCCTCCAGACTCTGGTAAAGGAAAAGCTGGGCGACTCCCTGTTTATTGTGGTCTCAAATCGAGAACCCTACATTCACGAGTGGGCTGGTGATCGGATCAACTGCCTGAAGCCGCCGAGCGGCCTGACCACTGCGCTGGACCCCGTGATGCATAGCTGCAGGGGCATCTGGATTGCTCACGGAGGCGGCAGTGCCGACCGCGACGTGGTGGACGAGCATGACAAAGTCCCTGTCCCACCTGAGAACCCACACTACTTTCTGAAGCGGGTGTGGCTCACCAAGCAAGAGGAAGACGGATACTACTACGGCCTGGCCAACGGCGCGCTGTGGCCTTTGTGCCACGTCGCCTACACCCGCCCGTCCTTCAGTGAGTCAGCCTGGAGTATGTACAAACGTGTGAACGAGGTCTTCGCCAGCGTTGTCCTTGAAGAGGTCGGCCATAGGAAGGCTTTCGTCTTCGTGCAGGACTACCACCTGGCACTGGTGCCACGACTCATCAAAGAGAGGAACCCGAATATCACCGTTGCCCAGTTCTGGCACATACCCTGGCCAAACCCAGAGGTCATGCGCATATGTCCCTGGCAGGAGGAGCTCCTGCTCGGGCTGCTGGGCAACGATCTGCTCGGCTTTCAGATCCGCTATTACTCCGACAACTTCCTCAACACCGTGAACTCTTCACTTGAGTGCAGGGTTGACTGGGAACGGCATGAAGTATGCCGGGCAGGTCACAAGACCGTTGTGCAGTCGTTCCCCATCAGCATCGATTTCGCCCAGATATCGCGCGAGTCGAAGCAGCCCAGGGTGACGCAGGAGATCGCCAGGCTGAAGAAGCAACTGCGCATAGGTAATGAGATAGTCGGCCTGGGAATAGACCGCATTGACTACACCAAGGGCCTCCCTGACCGACTCAGGGCCATAGACCGCTTCTTTGAGAAGTACCCGCGCTACGCGAAGCAGGTCGTTTTCGTCCAGGTGGGGGCCCCCAGCCGCATCCACCTGGACAGCTACAAGAGAATACACGCCGACGTAGAGACCCTGGTGGAAAGGATAAACTGGAAACACGCTTCCGGGCATTGGAAACCTATCATCTATCTCAATGGAGCCAACATGTCCCCCCTTTCGATCGCAGCGCTACGCAGAATGGCCCGCTTCTGCGTCGTTTCCTCACTCCACGATGGAATGAACCTAGTGGCCAAAGAGTTTGTGGCTAGCCGCTTCGACGAGGATGGCGTGCTTATTCTGAGTCCCTTTACAGGAGCCTCCCGCGAACTGGCTGACCACGCCCTGGTAGTGAATCCGTACGCCACTGACCAATTCGCCGATGCCCTGAGACAAGCTGTAGAGATGCGTCCGAGGGAAAGGCGACGCCGCATGAGGATCATGAGAAGTATCGTGCAGGAAAACAATATCTACAAATGGGCGGAGGACATAACTCTGGAACTGCTCAAGTTCCAGGCCAGGACCAGGTAGCAAGACACGCCTTCGCCTCATGGCGGGAGTATTCAACCGGCCGAACGCAACCGGTACAGCTTCTTCTGAGTCACTGCTGCGAAAAGAGACAAGGTAGGCAGCTTGGGGTGCTATGCTGCAAGAGAGTCTTTGTATCGGCGAATTGGTCAGTGGCGTACGGATTCACTACCAGCAGGTAGAAGTGCACCACGCGCACCACGTCTCCCCTCGGACAGTGACACAAATGGTGATCAGGCGTTCGCAACCGTGGAGAAACTCGGCGCGCTATCTCCATCTTCACAAGGAGGGAACACGCACACCCTCAGCCGTCGCCTTAGCTGAGGTCTCCAACCGAAGGGACACGCACTTTGAGAGCCCGCCGGACACCCACCCAGGCTCATGACTGAGCGCCAAGGCGGCAAAGCGGCCCTATCTCTTGGTGTACTGAGGTGCTTTGCGCGCGCGCTTGAGGCCGTATTTCTTGCGTTCCTTTATCCGGGCATCTCTGGTCAGCAGACCGTACTG
>QMOF01000009.1 GCA_003650185.1 Chloroflexota bacterium
ACACTCCTCATGATCGTTTTCCGGCAGAAGTATCCCAGGTGGTGGTTTGACTGGAATCTGGCTCTGGCCCGGTTTGCCACACGGTTCGCGGCCTATCTGGCGCTGCTCAGGGATGAGTATCCGTCAACGGACGAGGAGCAGGCAGTCCACGTAGAAGTACGCTACCCTGAAGTGAAAAAGGACCTCAACCGCTGGCTGCCGCTGGTCAAGTGGTTCCTGGCCATTCCGCACTACATCGTCCTGTGGTTTGTGAGTGTCGCTGCTTTTGTGATCGTGGTTATCGCCTGGTTCGCGATTCTGATTACAGGCCGCTACCCGAGGGGGCTGTTCGATTTCGTGGAGGGCGTGTTTCGGTGGTACCTCAGGGTAGCGGCGTACGCATTTCTGCTAACGACGGACAGCTACCCGCCTTTCGGGGTTGGCGCATCAAGGTGACGTAACGCCTGCGGAGGTGGCTGGTTGCACGGCTACGAAGAGGGGGCGAGTATTCCCGGTTGCATCGGATTGCTGGTAGGCTTACACTTCCTTCAGGGGAGGTGATGAGGCGAGATGAAAGCCCAGGTACTCAGAAGCAAAGCGGCGGTTGAAGAACGCCCCCTGGAGCTGACGGAAGTGCCGGTGCCGGAGCCCGGGGCAAAGGAAGTCCTGGTCAGGGTCTCTGCCTGCGGGGTGTGCCATACAGAGCTGGACGAGATAGAAGGGAGACTCCAGCCGAAGCTGCCCGTGGTGCTCGGCCACGAAGTCGTGGGTACGGTGGAGGAGCAAGGCCCGGGGGCCAGCAGGTTCAGCACCGGTGATCGGGTGGGGGTGGCCTGGATATACTCCGCTTGTGGCCGATGCCGTTTTTGTCAGCAGGGCCTGGAGAACCTGTGTCCTGATTTCAAGGGGACGGGGTGTGATGCTGACGGCGGCTACGCGGAGTATGTTGCCGTGCCCGAAGACTATGCCTATCCGATTCCCGACAGGTTCTCTGATGCTGAGGCTGCCCCATTGCTGTGTGCCGGGGCTATAGGATTCCGCGACCTGCGGCTATCTGGTATCAGGCCTGGCCAGATACTGGGGCTGTTTGGGTTCGGGGCTTCGGCCCACATAGTCCTCCAGGTAGCCCGGCACTGGGGCTGTGAGGTATTTGTATTTACCAGGAGTGAAGACCACCGCAGGATGGCGCGAGAGATGGGAGCAGCCTGGGCAGGCACTGCGCAGGAAACCCCGCCCGAAAGGGTCAACTGCGCCATCGACTTCACGCCTGTGGGAGAGACCGTGCCGGAGGCGCTGAGGGTGCTGGACAAGGGCGGCAGGCTGGTGATGGCCGTCATTCGCAAGAGGACCCTCATCCCGGCGCTGGACTACGCTCGTCTGCTGTGGGATGAGAAGGAAGTCAAGAGCGTGGCCAACATAACCAGGAAGGATGCCGAGGACTTCCTTCCATTGGCGGCCCAGATACCGATTGTCCCTTGGGTGCAGGAGCTCAAGCTGGAAGAGGCGAACGAGGCCCTGGTGCTGCTGAAGCAGGGCAAGATTCAGGGGGCCGCTGTCCTCAGAATGGGCTAGCGTCTGCTGCGGGCACCAGGGCTGGGTTTGCCAGTCCCCTGCATTACAATGGCGTCGTCAAAGGGCATAAGGTGTGCTAGAATTGGGGCCTGCTGCGGAGGGATGGCAGATGCGTTTCACCGTTCGTCCGATGCAGAAAGATGATGTCCCTCAGGTGATGGCCATTGATAGGGAGGCCTTCCCCACGCAGTGGCCGCCTCCCCCCTTCACGAGAGACCTTAACAACAGGTTGGTGCGCTACCTGGTGGCTGTTGACCGGAGCGGTGGGCCAGACCAAGGAGCGGAAGCCCTGGCGTCTGGAGAAAGAGGCAACTGGCAGGCGCTGTTGTCCAGGCTGAGGCAGTGGTTTACCAGAGAGTCTCCGGTTGGCGGCTCTGGCCAGGAAGAGACTGTGGCAGGCTACGCTGCCATGTGGCTGATGGTAGATGAAGCCCATCTCACCTCCATCGCCGTCCGAAAGACGTATCGTCGTATGGGGGTGGGTGAACTGCTGCTCATCTGCATGATTGATCTGGCGATCAAGCTCAAGGCACGCGTGATGACGCTGGAGACGCGGGTCTCCAACCGTGAAGCGCAGGCACTGTACCGCAAGTACGGGTTTAGTCGGGTGGGCATACGACGCCGCTACTATTCGGACGATGGCGAGGATGCTGTCATCATGACCACGGAGAACCTGACGTCTGAGCTCTACCAGGCCAGGCTGCGACGGTTGAGGCAGGCGTACGCCGACAGGTGGGTGCCCGCCAGCCAGACTCTACCTAGTCCCCTGCCAGACTAGCCCCTACTATGGATCGCTGTACCTCGTTGGTCCCTTCGATGACCTCCTGGGCTATCGCCGCTCGGTAGATCCTCTCTATCTTGTACTCGGTGGTGTACCCGTAGGCGCCGTGAATCTTCAGCGCCTGCGAAGCCACCCACTCCCCGGCCTGTCCCGCGAAGAGCTTGGCCATCGCCGATTCCATCCGCACGTCCTTGCCACGCTCTCGAAGGTATGCTGCCCGGTATGTCAGCCAGCGGGCAGCCTCTACCCTGGAGGCCATCTCAGCGAAAAGCCAGCGATGCCCCTGCATATCTGAGATGGGCCCGCGGATGGTTGTCCTCTGCTTGGCGTAGCCTATAGCCTCATCCAGGGCGCGCTGGCCGCAGGCCACGGACTGTATCGCCTGGCGCACCCTTCCTCCGGCGGTCACCATGAGCAAGATGTCGAAGCCTTTTCCTCGCTCACCCACCAGGTTTCCTTCAGGAACCCGCACGTTCCTGAGGAAGGTGTCGACCGTTTCCATGCCCCGCAGGCCCATCAGCCCCCAGGGCTTGGAGCAGCTATAGCCTTCCGTATTCTTGGGCACAAGGATGGCGCTTATCCTGTCTTCGTCCGTCCTGGCGAATATGAGGCTGGGGCCATCAACATGCCCGAAGGTGTGGAATCTCTTGGTGCCGTTTATCACCCAGTGACCGTCCTCCAGCCGGGCAGTGGTGGTCAGCATTGTGGGGTACGAGCCCGTGGCCGCCTCGGTGAAGACGCCTCCCGGCAGTGAGAGCCCGTCAACGGCAGGCGGGAGAAACCTGTCCTTCTGCTCCTTAGTGCCGGCGAAGTCGAGCAGCTCAGCCAGCTCGTTAGCCACCAGTAGCCAGGTACAGGCAGTGCAGGGGTAGTGCACCTGCTCCATGACCAGGATGAAGGTGAGATAGCCCTGCTCCAGACCTCCGTATTCCTCGGGGGCGGTTATGCCCAGCAGACCTACCCTGGCCATCTTCGCCAGCATGTCGGAGGGTATTTTGCCCTCTCGCTCTATCTCCTCCGCCAGAGGCTCGATCTCTCTGTCAGCGAAGTCCCTGGCTAGCTTCTGGAACATGCCCTGCTCGTCGGTCAGCTCAAATTCCATGAGTCACCCCCCACATCGTATTGCACTGATGATGCGGCGCATGCCATTCCGGCGCCGCGGGCAGCGATGGACCTTCATGAGGAGACCAGTTCCTGGCATTTCCTTATCAGGGCGGGTAGGGCTTCTCTGTAGTCCGCCACGATGCCGAAGTCGGCCAGCTTGAAGATGTGGGCTTCCGGATCGTTGTTTATGGCTACGATGTAGCCGGAGCCCATACACCCGGCCATGTGCTGTGGAGCCCCGGAGACAGCGACGGCGATGTAAAGGTCGGGGGTCACGATCTTGCCGGTCTGCCCGATCTGGAAGCTCGGTGAGACCCAGCCCTGCTCGCACGGGAGGCGCGTAGCCCCCACTGCCCCGCCCAGGACACTGGCCAACTGGCGAATCAGATCGAAGCCCTGAGCGCC
This sequence comes from Chloroflexota bacterium, assembly GCA_003650185.1. GTDB lineage: Bacteria > Chloroflexota > Dehalococcoidia > UBA2247 > RBG-13-53-26 > B9-G15. The sequence continues at coordinate 3,842 of QMOF01000009.1, forward strand.
GTCTATGCCAGCACCGCCACTGACAACCACCCTGGCCTCCTCAAGCTTCAGGCCTTCTGCCTCTTCCCTGACTGTCTCAACCACTCTGGCCTGTATGTCCAGGACGCTTGTATCGACGGGTATAATCCGGCCGTTCCTCGAAGGATCGGGCTCTGCTGGTGCCGCCGAGCGTGGCCTCATGGTAGCCATCTGCGGGTGCACTCGTGAAGCTATGGTGGCCAGGGCGTTGCCGCCGTGGACCGGGCGGGTCTGTAGCAGTCGCCCGGTGTCCTGGTCTACTCGAAGGTCGACGCAGTCGGTGGAGAGCGATGCCCCCAGCCTGGCGGCTACCCTGGGAGCAATATCACGTCCGATGCTTGTGTGCCCCATCAGAACGACCGAGGGTGCTGCTTCGCGGCACACCTTAGTGGCCACTGCCGTGTAGGCATCGCTGTTGAAGGTGCCCAGTTCTGGCCTGTCAGCCACATATACGGTGTCGGCACCCAGGGCGATGACGTCCTGACTGATGCCGCCCACGCCGCTCCCGATGAGCAGCGCACTCAGTGCGCTGCTCAGCTCGTGGGCCAGCCTCCTTCCCAGCCCCAGCAGCTCCGTGGTCACGGGAGCCACCTGCGCTTCCTGGGCTTCTGCCAGGACCAGTACTCCTTGACGCTCGCTCATATGCTCGCCCCTGGCCAGTGCGGGAAAGTGCCCACCTTGTCAGATGATCCTGTTCTCTCTCAGCTTCAATGCCAGGTTGACCGCTGCCTGTGCGCCAGTTTCCCCACTGACGATCTCACCTTTCCTTTCGTGTATGGGGAGGGTGAGGGCAACCACTTCACTACGCGCCGCCCCTGCCCCGACCCGTGACACGTCACAGCCTATGTCCTGGGCGCTCCACACGGGGATGCTCTTCCTTGCCGCCATGACGATGCCTCGCCCGGTCGGAAGGCGCGCCTGCCCGAGCTCGCTGCTGACGGTGACTACTGCGGGCAGCGGCGCCTCGACCACTTCATGTCCGTCAGGTATCACACGTTCCACTCTAACGGTGCCGCCTGTGGCATCGACCTTTCTGGCCAGTGTCACCACGGGTATTCCCAGCTCTTCTGCAACGATGGAGCCCACCTGCCCTGCGTCCCAGTCAGCGGCCTGGCGCCCGCACAGTATGAGGTCATATTCACCTGCCTTCTGTATGGCCTGCGACAGGACGTAGGCTGTGGAGAAAGAATCAGAGCCGTTGAAGGCCTCATCGCTGAGGACGATCCCCTCGTCGACGCCCATCGCCAGGACGTGCTTCACCGCGTCTTTGGCCGACTGACCGCCCATCGTTATGGCGGTCACCTTCGCCTCCTGCGCGTCCTTGATCCTGAGGGCGGCCTCCACGGCCTGCTCGTCGAAGGGGCTTATCACCAGGGGGATACCCTCTGGTGCGATCACCTTCTTGGCCTGAGCGTCTATCTTGAACTTGACCGGCGGCATCTCCGGGTCGAGGATCTGCTTGATGCAAACGATTATGTTCATGCGTCGGTCACCTTACCCGTACTCGAAGGCCACTCCAAACCCGCCCCTGGGGTAGGACCAGTCAATGGCCCCCTTGTCGCAGCAAACATGGCAGCTTCCGCACTCGAGGCAGCCTTCGTAGGCGAAGCTGAGTCTGCCGTCGCGCAGCTTGAAGCACTCGGCCGGGCATATGTAGAGACAGATGCGTGGCTGGCACTCCTGACAGATGTTCTCATTGAGACGGATATGGGCCTCGGTGTCGACATCGTACTTGTTGAGGGCTAACCTCTCTTCAATGGTCATCGGGCTCATAGCGAACTCCTGGCTGACAGACCGTCACGAAGCAGTTGCCAGATGGAGACCCGGCCTTTCATTTCCTGCCTGGCCAGTTGCCACAACTTCTTCTTCGGCTTACCGTCTACGCGAAAGACCTCTTCTGCCAGCTTGCATGCCAGCTCGGGGTAGGTCTGGTAGAGGCGCTGGTTCTCCAGGAAGCGCGGGGCTTCTCGGAAGGTCTTCAGGTCCTGGAGGACAAAGCTATCTGCCAGGAGCTTCTCATAGACTGAGAGCGACTCCTTGCTGAAGTCGTTCCTCTCTTTGGCCTTCAAAACGGTCTCGGCTGCAGCTATTCCCGATGCCACCGCGAAGTTGATCCCTTCCAGCGCCCGACCTGTGGCCAGCACCAGCGCGGCAGCGTCGCCCGCCACCAGAAGCCCGTCCGTGAACAGCCGTGGCACCATCCGCAGGCCGCCAGCGGGCACCAGGTGGGCTGAGTACTCCACCGTGGTACCCCCTCTTATATACTCCCGCACCGTCGGATGCTCCTTGAAACTCTCCAGGAGGTCAACGCTCTTGAGATTGCTCTCCATCAGCGCCTTTAGTTGCACCACCACACCCAGGGAGAGGCTCTCTTTGTTGGTGTAGAGAAAACCACCGCCGTGTACGCCCCTGGTGCAGAAGCCCAGGAAGTGAATAGCGGCGCCGCTGTCGCTCGTTAGACCGAACCTCTCCTCGATAGCCTCACGGGGCAACCCGATCACCTCTTTCACGCCCTGGTTGACGTTCTCCGGGGACAGGTTGACGCGGAGACCAGCCTTGGTGGCCATGGTGGAGTTCACGCCGTCGGCGGCGATGACTGCATCGGCGCGGAACTCGTCTCCACCCGCCGTTATGCCCACCACTCTCTGTCCCTGCCACAGTAGGTCGTCGGCCCGAAGCCCGGCAGCCACTATGCCACCGGCTTCCTCGACCTTGTTGGCGAGCCATCGGTCGAACCTCGACCGCAGGACAGTGTAGCCGTTGCGATCACCAGAACCTGCCATGTTGAAATCAAGGGACACAGACGATCTATCTGAGAGGAGGCAGATGACGTGGCGCCCAATCGCCCTTTCCACGGGGATATCCCCAGGAGCGCCTGGGAACAAGCTGTCCAGTACAGGGCCGTAGATCACGCCGCCGGTCATGTTCTTGGCACCGGGGAACTTGCCCCGCTCCACCACCAGTACTTCCAGTCCCGCCCTGGCCAGTTTGCAAGCAGTAGCGCAGCCCGCGGGTCCGGCGCCTACAACGATAGCATCGAACTTGTCGCTCATAGCTTCCTGGGCGCGATTGCCTCTTAGTATAAATGTGATGGAGTCACCACCGCAACCTTGTCGCCGCCTGTGGAGTTGCCAACGTGTGGTGGACGCAACACGGGTGGCCGGGGTCAGGTGCCTGTCGGGTCGCGTACCTGATACCCACCTGAGTGCAGGAGACCTCTTCCGGGTCGACGTGAGCGTTGTGGGGGTGGGAGGCGATGGTCGAGCCTGGAAGGCTGTCGTACAGGCGCGGGGGCATACCGGGGCATACCCGAAGATGACCGCTTCGTGCCTGGTGGTCGATCAGACCGTCTGTCAGCTAACGCGGAGTCCTTCGACCCGCTTCTTCAGCCCTTGGACAATATCTTCCGACAGTTTGCGCCCGTTGCGGCAGACCAGCCATGCCAAAACCCCCGAGGCTTCCCCGCCAGCGGTAATCCTGGCCCCACTGCCGGCCGGTTCCAGCGTGTAGTAGCGTGTCAGCCGGGTGCAGAGCACTCTCCCCTGCATGACTACACGCCTCTTGGGAACGAACTCGATGACGGTCATGTGGAGCGTCACCGGGAGGATGGCCTTCACCCTTATCCGAAACTGCGAACCGACCGCAAGCGGGCCGTCAGAGACCTTTTTGACCTCTCTTATGGAAGGTACCCACGAGGGCCATTGCTCAGGATCGTTGACAGCCATCCAGACGGTCTCTGGAGAAGCGTCCACGGTGGCAGCGCGATCGAATCTCATGCTGTTCTATGCGGAGCCTCGGCTTTCTCAGCCCAGGCAGCAGACCCATGCAATATTAGCAGATCAGAAGACGGGTTTGAACCCACGGCAGCCCCGTGTTTGACAGTTGGCTTCGAATTCGGATATCCTATGAGTGCAATTCCCTGTATTAGGAGGATTACATGGCTGGACCGAAAACAGGCACTATGGAAGAGATACGAGCATTGCAGGGCAAGAAGGCGGAAGAGTCGATGCAGATCGACAGGCACATGATCCGCCTTCTTTGTGATTGCATTGGAGACCACAGTCCCAGGTGGAAGGACACCGCCCCGCCGGCAATGATTATCACCGCCATGGTCAGTGGTGGAGCGATGTCGCTAGGTATCCCCATACCCTACAAGCGGAGTGTGGCTGCCGGTGCGGACTGGGACTTCTTCAAGCCGATCAAGGCCGGCGACACGCTCTACACCACCCACGAGTTCTACGAGGTCCAGGACAAGTCCAGCGAAAAGGGGCCCAGGGCCCTTATGGTCTACAAGTCAACCCACAAGAACCAGAACGGTGAGCTTGTAGCAATAAGCACGAACACCATCATGAGCTACTAATGAAGGAGGGCGTAGTACACATGGGCCAGCAGCTATTCTACGAAGACGTTACCGAGGGTGCGGATCTCCCTGTGATGGAGAAGCAGCCCACTACCCAGACGCTGGTGCGCTGGGCGGGAGCTTCGGGCGACTACTTCGAACTCCACTATGACAAGGACTTTGCTCAGTCCATGGGCTTTCCCGGACCGATCGTTCACGGCAGGCTGGAAGCAGCCTTCCTGAGCCAGATGCTCACCGACTGGATTGGCGACAAGGGCGAGCTAAGGAGACTGAGCGTTCAGTACAGAGGCAACGCTTTCCCCGGGCAAACACTGAAGCTTGGCGGCAAGGTCATCAGGAAATACCAGGAGGGTGGTGAGAACCTGGTAGAGTGCCAGGTATGGGTAGAGAACCCCGAGGGCAAGCAGATCACCCCAGGTACGGCTGTGGTTGCCCTGCCCTCCAAGAGCTAGACGAGCTGGAAGAGACCAAAGGGTGGGGGAGAGACTAAGAGGCAGGAATGCCGTAGTCACGGGCGCTGGTAGGGGAGTCGGCAGAGCGGTGGCTTTGGCTCTGGCCGAGGAAGGCGCCAATGTTGTTGTCTGTGACCTGGGTGGGACTGCGGATGGGTCGGGGGCGGACGCATCACCCGCAGACAGCACAGCGGAGGAGTGTCGCCGGCTGGGTGTAAGAGCGGTACCCCACTACGGGGATGTGTCTAGCTTCACTGCTGCGGAGGACATGGTCCGCACCTGCATTGACAGCTTCGGCAGGATCGACATCCTTTGCAATATAGCTGGCATTCTCAGGCCCAGGATGATCTTCAACATGTCAGAGGACGAGTGGGACCGAGTGCTGGCTGTTCATCTCAAGGGCACCTGGAACCTGTGTCGGCATGCGTGCGTCGCAATGAGGCAGCAGAGATACGGGCGCATCATCAACTGCACCTCCGAGGCTTATGCCGGCACCGTGGGGCACACCAACTACGCTGCCGCCAAGGGGGGCATAGTCAGCCTGACCTATGCTATTGCCCGGGAGATGGGCAGGTATGGGGTAACCTGCAACGCCTTCGCCCCGCGGGCGCGGACCAGGTTAAGTTGGGGCGACGATTCGCTCACGGATGGCCTCCAGAAGAGGATCGAGGCGGGGCTCATAACCGAGGAACGGCTGAAGGGTATGGAGGAGACCCGGAAGGAAGGCGCCGACCCGGAGTACTTTGCTCCCTTCATTGCCTACCTGGCCAGCGATGCTGCGGCTGACATAAATGGTTGCGTCTTTGTAGCATCGCGGTCAACCATAGGCATCTGGAATCACCCTGAGATAGTGAGAAAGCTGACCAGGGACTGGGATATAGCAGAAAGGTGGAGTATCGACGAGCTTGAGAGGCTTGTACCACAGGAACTGCTAGTCGACTACGTCAACCCAGCACCGCCCAGGGACTAAGGCTGAAGTGGGTCCTTGGGTATGGGAGGGGCACCGGGAGATGACCCTGCAGGCAGCAAGAGCGGCTGCTTGGGAGACATCGGCTGTGAAGCTCCTCTACCAGATGGGAGCAGCAGTTGGGTGCTTCAGAAGACAAACGAAGGAGTAAGGAGGACCAAATATGGCTGACAGGTTAAAGGGTCGAAACGCAGTAGTGACTGGCGGTGGCAGAGGAATCGGGAAGGCCGTGGCCCTGGCGCTGGCTGAAGAGGGCGCCAACGTGGTGGTCTGCGACATCGGAGGAGCTGTGGACGGCTCGGGGGTGGACAAGACTCCGGCCGATGAAGTGGTTGAGGAGTGCAAGAAGCTTGGAGTCAAGGCGATCGCTCAGTGCGGCGATGTGTCCAAGTTTGCTGATGCGGAGGCTGCAGTCAAGGCTTGTGTCGACAACTTCGGCAGGATCGACATCGTGTGCAACATCGCCGGGATCGACAGGCCGAAGATGATCTGGAATATGTCCGAGGAGGAGTGGGACCAGGTGGTGGCAGTCCATCTCAAGGGCACTTTCAATTTCATCAGGAATGCTGCTCCACTGATGAGGGAGCAGAGGTACGGCAGAATAATAAACACGGTCTCCGAGGCCTTTACCGGTGGGCCGAGCCACCTCAACTATGCGGCAGCCAAAGGCGGAATCGCTACCCTGACCTATGGTGCAGCCCGTGAGTTGGGGAGGTATGGAGTAACGTGCAATGCCATTTGTCCTCGGGCATGGACAAGGATGACCGCCGATGACAAGGTGATCGAAGGCATCAAGAAAAGGATCGCTGCTGGGCTTATGCCGGCAGACCAGCTTGACCGCATGATGAACGAACTGGCCGATCCTTCGTATTTTGCCGCCTTCGTGGCCTACCTGGCCAGCGATGAGGCCGCGAATGTGAACGGCCAGATATTCTTTGTGTCGGGTACCGAGTTGGGACACTGGACCCAGCCGGTGGTAGAGAACAAGGTGACCAGGGACTGGAAAAAGGAAGGCCCGTGGCGGTTTGATGAGCTTGTCAAGCTCGTACCGGAGAAGCTGCTCGTCGGGTACGTCAACCCGGCGCCACCCCAGCCGGAGGAGAAGAAATAGCGAGTAGCTCAACTGTGAAGGAGGTTCAGCAATGGCTGATAGACTGAAAGGCAAGAATGCAGTGGTAACAGGTGCCGGAAGCGGTATCGGCAAAGCAGTGGCCCTGGCCCTGGCGGCCGAGGGGGCCAATGTTGTAGCTTGTGACCTGGGAGGATCGACCGACGGGAAGGGGGCCAGCGCCGAGCCCGCCAATGAAACGGCTGAGGAGTGCAAGAAGCTCGGCGTGCAAGCCGTGCCCGCGTTCGGTGATGTGAGCGACTTCAAGGCCGCCGAGGGCATGATACAGGCCTGCGTCGACAACTTCGGCAGGATAGACATTCTGTGCAACGTTGCCGGTATCGACAGGGCCAGAATGATCTGGAACATGTCTGAGGAGGAGTGGGACCAGGTCATCGCGGTCCACCTCAAGGGCACCTTCAACATGTCAAAGCATGCTTGCGTCAAGATGAGGCAGCAGAGATACGGCAGGATAGTCAACACTATATCCGAGGCGTGGGTCGGGACCGTCGGCCATGTGAACTACGGTGCGGCCAAAGGCGGCATTGCCAGCTTGACCTATGCCATCGCCTGGGAGATGGGGAGGTATGGCGTAACCTGCAATGCCATCTGCCCCAGGGCAGCTACCAGGATGACCATGGGTCCCGAAGTGCTGGAGGGATACAAGAAGAGAGTAGAGTCTGGACTGTGGAGCCAGGAGCGATACGAGGAAGTAACTCACGTTGCTACACCAGACTACCTGGCAGTCATCCCTGCCTTCCTTTGCAGCGATGAGGCTGCGCACATAAACGGGTGCATATTCGGCGCAGCCGGGGCCTTCTTCTCCTACTGGGCGCCGGCGCACGAGTCGGTCATCTTCGGCAGGGACTGGGACAAGTACGGGCCATGGACGTGGGAAGAGGTAGCCAAGTGCGTGCCTACCCTGCTGAAAGGCTATGTCAACCCGGCTCCTCCCGAGGAGGAGAAAAAGAAGTAGTCGCCTCGTGGCGCCGGACGCTACATCTGGTTGTGATGCGAAGGTGGGCCGCCTCTCTTAGAGAGGCGGCCCACCCGGTCTTCCCGGTCAGTTGACCTCTAAGCGACGCTGGCGCTGCCCAACACCAGATAGGCTAACCTTCGCTTGAAGTACCTTTGGCAACGGAAGTGACGCCCTCTCTTGTAATATCCATGCGAATGAAGCGGTGATTGCCTCTGATAACGCTCCCACAGGGGACAAAACCGCATTTCTGGAAGCACTTCTGAGCCCTGACGTTATCTTCGAGGGTGTGAAGGTAGACCCGTTTCAGGTTGTTCTTCTGGAACACGTAGTCCAGGAGTGTGGCCACCGCATCGCTGCCATAGCCCTTGTCCCAATAGTCACGATCCCCAATGAGTATGCCCAGCTCCGCTTCACCTTTGAAGGTGTCCATGTTGTAGCAACTGCAATTGCCGATGTGCTTGCCCTCCAGCGTATCGATAGCGTAGCGGTGCTCCGTGGGATCGGTATACCTCAGTTCCTCGGAGTAGCTCGCCAGATACACAGAGTAGGGAAGGTTCAGGGGAGCGGTAGCGTCCAGGTAGGCTAGCTCTGGATCCCTTTTCCAGTGGTAGTCATTCCAGGCATCTTCGAGCCGCTTCCTTCGAAGGATCACCTTCTTCCCCCTGATAGTGAACATCTATGTCTTGCTCCCCACTGTCAGCTTCTGGCAGCAAAGCGCCGGGGTGAAGACTGCCCCAACCCACCTGCCGTGCCGCCCGATGCCGACTAGGTTGCCCAGTGCCTGGTACACGTTGCCGGACACTACTGTGTCCTTTACCCGGCCGACGATTTCCCCGGTCTCCACCTTGTAACCGAGAAGGACATTGCCGCTGAAGTCGCCGCCCAGAACATTGGTCTGGCTTGCTCCCATGAGCTGCTCCACTATCAGGCCCTCCTTCATTTCCTGCACCAGCTCTTCGAAGGTGGGCTCGCCCGTTTCGAAGACCAGGCTGCTTATCGAAGGCCCTGGCAGAACTGTACCGCTACCCCTCTCACCATTCCCGGTGCTCTGGGTTCCTGCCAGACCGGCTGTTTGCAAGTCGTAGAGGAACTCTCCCACCACGCCGTTGCTTATGAGATAGGTTGCCCGGCTGGGCACTCCTTCATCATCGCAGGGGCGGCTCCGGGGCCGCTGAGCCACGGTGGCGTCGTCCTTCAGGGATAGCCTCTGGTCGAAGACCTTTTCCCCCCGCCTGTGCCCCAGGGGAGAGGCGCCCTGTAAGACTACTCTCCCATTGAAAGCTGAAGCCAGAGGTGCAATCAGGGCGCTGACCACGCCCTGAGGCGTGAAGATCACCGGCATGTGACCGCTGGAGACAGAGGCCTGCCGCTTTGCCAGGTCTAACTGCCTGGTTACTGTGGCCACGACGGTAGCTGTGTCCTCGATGAGATGGGACGAGCTTTCCCCGTCGCCTACGAACAGCACGTCGGTGTCTCGAATGAGATTGCCCTCAAGGGCCAGCCCGAAGTAGCTTCGCTGAAATCCTGCTTGTCCGCCGCGCGAGTTGAGTATGCGGAGCGTTGTCACGCTCCTGGTCACGCTGGCCTCGCAGAGAAGGTCCGGCGTGTGCTCTCGCACCCTGGATATCAATGCCTCGCCGAGCTCGATCATTCGCTCTACGGGGAAAGCCTCCACAGCCGGGTCGTACACATTGACCTGGGGGTAAGTCTGCTGGGAGGGCAACTCGAATCTGGCCGTGGCGCCGAATTGCGACACCTCCACTGCGCGCTCCACCAGCGAGACTCTGTCATCCAACCTGGTCGAGGTTGCCAGGCCGATCCTTCCGTGGCGCACGATGCGGAGGGCTACGGACATTCCGCTGCGGGTCTGTACCTGCTTGAGGCGATTGGCCTCAAACACGACCGGTGTCTCCTCGTAGGAGACGAGGAAGACCTCCGCTTCTTGCGCCACTTTTGTGGCCAGAGAAAGTAGTTCGTCCATCTTTGAACTCTCTGGAATTCGCCTAGAGCCTGACGACGGGTCTGCCTGCACCGGTCACTACCTGCCCCCTATGAGGCAACGCTGAATACGAATGTGAGGACTGCCATTGGAGACAGGAAGCGGTGACTGACCTCCCTTGCCGCAACCACCACCCTGGTTCATGTCGAGGTCACTCCCGATGGCATCTATGTTCTTCAGGGTGGTGAAGACGTTGCCCGTCAGTACCACAGGGCGCAATAGCTCGGCTACCCTACCGTTGCGGATCATGTAGGCCTCGCCAGCAGAGAAGGTGAACATCTCCATGCTGGTGGTCCCGCCGTACCAGTTCTTGGCATAGATTCCTTCCTTAACGTCGGCGATAATCTCCTGGAACGAGAGTCCTTGCGGCTCGATGTAGGTGTTCGTCATGCGCACGATGGGAGGGTAGCGGTAGTCCACTGCCCTGGCGTTTCCGGTGGTTGGTTCTCCCATCTTCGCCGCAGTCTCGCGAGAGTGCAGCCTGCCCACCAGCACTCCCTCCTTGATGAGGTAGGTAGTGGTGGCAGGCACGCCTTCATCGTCGTACTTGTAGCTACCTCTCAGACCGGGAACCGCAGCGCCGTCAACAATGTTCAGATGCTGGGCGGCGAACCGCCGTCCCAGGACCATTATCTCCTTCAGCCGCTCGTTCTCGTAGGTGAAGTCGGCTTCCGACAGATGTCCGAAGGCCTCGTGAGTGAATACCCCGGCGAGGACCGGGTCCAGGACCACACAGTATTCCCCTGCCTTTGCCTGTGGCGCGGCCAGGAGATCGACCGCCCGCTGGGCCGTCTCCTTCACCTGCTGGTGGAGCCCCTCTATCTGGCCGAAGTCCCCTCTGCTTCCCAGGCTCAGCCCAGCTTGCTGAACATCTCCGCCGTCCCTGGCCACCACGGTGACGCGCAAGGAAATGTCACTGTGGCCCTGTTCGATGTAGCTGCCTTCTGAGTTGGCGAAGACGACTCGCCTGTGTTTGTCCGCGTAGCCAAGTACAGAGGTCTCAACCTTTGGGGTGCTCCAGATAACCTCGTTGTACTCGTCAAGAAGACGCTTCTTGTCAGCTAGCGCCAGGAAGCGGCAGTCCTTAGCAGCCACTTCCTCTACGCGGTCTACGACCGGGGGCACCGGGGCAAGGTGGCTTGTGTCCTTGCCCACCAGGTTGGCCTGCCTCACGGCTAGGGCGACCTTCTCCCGAAGATCGCCTGGCTCATTGAAGCTGACGAAGCCCCAGCCTCCATTGACCAGCGCCCGGACGTTGCCGCCGGAGCTACTGGGCTGGCTGATGTCCTCCAGGTCCCTTCCGCGATAGTGTATGCGGGTAGCCGTGCTCTCCTCGAGGCGGATGTCAACGTAGTCAGCATGGTGAGACTGCAGCGCTTCGGCAATCTGATCTCTATACAAGCCTGACCTCCAGGGTTGATTGGTCACTCGCAAGACCCACGTTGGCTCAGGGGACACCATCACAAGCGGGGCAGATCAATGAATAGTCTATTAGTCGGGAGCCGCCGTTGTCAATTCGGCTGGCCTGGTCTTGCCGGAGGTGCGGCACAAACGTTTAGGGGATTCTGAGGTTACTTCAGGGTTGGACATAGCCAGAGCCAGTATGCGAGCCTATCCCGCGAGACCCCGATGCCACCAGGCGAACGCAGGAACGCATGCCTGAGGATGGGACTGCCAGGCACAGGGCTAGCGGTCGAGGGAATCTGGGTCGCCAGTCAAACAGGCGCTTAGCGGCGTGTGGCGGGTTTCGGTGGCTTATCCTTTCTGCCGCTGGCGGAAGCCCCTGATGTAGCGGGTGGCATTGGGGTCGCGGCCCAGCGACAGGTCGGCGGCCAGCACGGCTGCGCGCACCTTGGCAGCGTCGACCACGGGGCAGTTCAGCCCGGCGGCAATGGCAATGGCCAGGAAGACGCTGTTGAGCAGCTCGCGGTCGGGCATGCCGAAGGAGATGTTGCTCACCCCCAGCGTTATGTTTGCGCCCAGCTCTGCCTTGACCTTGCGGATGGTCTCAATGGTGGTCATGCCTGCGGTGGCGTCTGCGCCGACGGTCAGGGCCAGGCAGTCTATTATAACGTCCTCTCTGGGAATGCCTACCGATTCGGCCTTCTCCACGATCTTCTGTGCCACGGCCAGCCGCTTGTCGGCGGTAGGTGGAATGCCTTTTTCATCCATGGTCAGACCGATGACAGCCGCGCCGTACTGCTTCACCACTGGCAGCACGCTCGCCAACGAGCGTTCCTCGCCGTTCACCGAGTTGACCAGTGCCTTGCCCTGGTAGACCTGGAGGGCGGCTTCAAGTGCCTTGACGTTGCTACTGTCGATGCAGATCGGGGCTGCAACCACCTCCATCACCGCCTGGACCGCCTGTGGCAGCAGGGTCACCTCATCCAGGCCCGGCACCCCGACATTGACGTCCAGTATGTCCGCCCCAGCTTTAACCTGGGCAGTGGCCTCCTCGCGCACCAGGGTCAGGTCACCCTCCTGGAGCGCGGCTGTGAGCTTCTTCTTGCCCGTCGGGTTAATGCGCTCGCCGATGAGCACTGTTGGCCGCTGGTCACCAATTGTGACCTGCTTGCTGGCGGACGATACCATTGTTTCCATCAAGCTCACCTCCTTGTGTACCCTTCTATCCTATCTGCGTGGCTTTGATAAAAGTGTCGTGGAACTGGGGAGCAGTGGTCAGTTCGATGTACTGGATACGCCGGGCCATGGCCTGTGCCTCCGACCGCTTTCCCATGGATGTGAGGACAAGCCTGGCGCCCGTGCCGGCGGCATTCCCCACCTGGTGGAAGCGGTCCAGGGGAAGGGGAGGCAGCATGCCCACTGTCACTGCGCTGGAAACGTCGATGTAGCTGCCGAAAGCCCCGGCGATGACTACCTCTTCGATATCTTGCTCGGAGCACCCTGTTGATTCCAGAAGCACGTTGATGCCGGTGCGAATGGCCCCTTTGGCCAGTTGCAGCTCTCGTATGTCTCCTTGAGTGATGCAGATGGCTGGTCGACCATCGCGCTCCTCTTCGCTGACCAACACGAACTCACGCTGTCCCGCCCTGGAACGAACGCGCGGGTGGTCGCCCAGCCTGCCGCTCTTGTCCAGCACCCCGGCCAGGTAAAGCTGGGCCATGGCGTCGAGGATGCCGGAGCCACATAGGCCGACGGGCGGCTGGCCGCCGATGGTCTGGTACTCGATGCTGTTGTCCACCAGCCGCAGCCGCTCGATAGCCCCTGGAGCGGCCCTCATGCCGTCCTTGATGTGGGCCCCCTCAAAGGCCGGGCCGGAGGCACAGGATACACTGGCGATCTCGCCGTTCCTGACCAGAGCGACTTCAGTGTTCGTGCCGATATCCAGCGCCAGCACCAGGCCGTTGCGGCGAGGCATATCTGTGGCCAGCAGCATGGCCACGTGGTCACCGCCGACAAAGCCGGCGATATTGGGTGGCGTGTGGAGATAGGCGCCGGGAGCGAGGTGGAGTCCCACGTCTCGCACCTTGGTGTCCATTGGGCCGCTTACCGCGGGCACAAACGGGGACCGGCCAAGTTGGTCGACCGGCAAACGCAGCAGAAGGTGGTGCATAGCAGTGTTGCCCACCACCACAGCTTCAACGATGTTCTCGGGTCTGGCTTCTATCATGGCGCAGAGGTCGGCGGCCAGCCGGTCGATTGCCTCCACCACCAGCTTCTGGGCCCCGGTATCTCCCGATGGCGACCTGCTGACGCGGGAGAGCCGGGCGATGACGTCCTCGCCGTATGATATCTGTGGGTTCATAATGCCCTGGGCTGCCAGCGTCTCCCCGCTGCCCAGGTCGACCAGGTATCCCGCTATCTTGGTGGTGCCGAGATCTATGGCCAGACCGAGTTGGGCGCTCGCTGGGGGGAGGACTGCCACTACCTCGGCGCCTCGCACCGATAGTTGGGCCTTCCAGTCCCAGGAGCGGAGGAGGGGGGAAAGGCCCCGCAGTACCTCGGTGTCGACGGAGCGGCAGCTTACCCCGCGTTGCTGGTTCAGGGCCTGAACCATGCGCTCGGCGTCAGCGCGCAGGTCTGAGAGCGAGGGGGGAGACATTTCGATGTTGTAGGCACGCACGGGCGGGTTGGGTGTCACCTTGACCTGCTGGCCTTCTACCTGCGTGCGTTGGGGCGCCGTGAGGGACTCGGCGGGTACATGCACTGTGCAATCGCCAAGGGGGTACGCCTGACAGGCAAGGCGATAGCCGTTCGCCAGCTCTTCGGGTGTAAGGTGCTCCTGCTCGCTGGCGGTCGGGGATGATGCCTTCCCGGACAGGACCTGTATCTTGCAGCGGTGGCAGGTGCCCCTGCCACCGCACAGGCTCACGAGTTCTATGCCGAGGCGGTGTGCCGCTTCCAGCAGGCTCTCATCTGATGGGCACTCCCCTCGGCGGCCGATAGGCTCGAATTCGACGTGGTACTGCTTAGTCTTCACTCTCCCCGATCGTTTGTCTCGACCATGTCAGGCCGCTTGAGCTTCAGGATGCCGCTCCGGCAAGCTGCCCGACCGGTGCTGCAACTACTCCCTCACAATCTCATGTAAGGGTACTCCACATCCTTGAGCAGTGGCAAGTTGGCCAGTGCCGCGGTCGAGCTTGGGTGATGGCGTCGCCTGTGCTCGTGCGCTTCGCGGTCAAGAAGCGATTCGGCGGGAACGAGGTGGTGAGCCAGAGTCGGTCAGCCGTAGTTCTTGCCCGTCTCGATCATGGCACGGAAGTTCTCGGGTTTGCAGTCGGGTGGTGTGGCGCAGCCGGTGCCCAGGATTAGGCCGCCCCCTGCCCCCACCTCGTCGATCAGCCTCTTGCAGTAGGCTTCCACCTCTTCGGGTTTGCCCAGCGAGAGAAGTGAAGCAGGGACGTCACCGTGAATGCAGAGGTGGTCGCGGAGCACCTGCTTGGCCAGGAAGATGTCCGTGGTGCTGTCCAGCCCCACCACCGCCGAGCCTCTGGGCAGCCTCTTGAAGTAGGGCAGGTTCTTGTCCCAGCAGGTGTCCAGGTGGAATACGGTGACGATTCCCTCAGACCAGAAGGCATCGACGATCTCCTCCGTGTAGGGCCACCAGAACCGCTCGAAGACGGCGAGCGGATAGTAGAAGGCGGAGGCCCGCTCGTCGGTGAACAGACAGGTGTCTATGCCGGAACCCTTGGCGATGGCGATGTTCTTGGGGATCAGTTCCTTGGTTATCTGCTTGATGGTGCGCTCCACCGGCTCCGGGTTGTAGTAGAGGTCCTGGGTGAAAGCGACCATGGAACGCATGAGCGACAGCCGGAAGAAAGGGTGAAAGTCGCTGGCCAGTATCAGGGGCCGCATGTCGTACTTCTTCAGCTCCGCGTCGAACTCCGGCCACATGGTCAGCACATTGGTGACCTCTCTCTGGACGTCGTCAGGAGTGAGGTCGGTGATGCGCCACAGGTAGTCTTCGTAGTAGAAGGCGTCTATGCCCATCTCACAGATCCGGTCGTAGTCCTCGGGCTTCATGAACTCCTCTTCCACGAGCTGGAACATGTAGCCGTCCGGCAGGTCTCTGCCGGGGATCCTCATCTTCATGGGGTAGATGTTGGTCACCTGCTGCTGTAGCGGGGTGATGGGGCCGCCGTGCATGCTGTCCCACCCACCGAACTTGCTCAGCACCTTGCGGTATGCCTCGATGGCTTTCTGGTTGCTCCCGGCCACCTCAGCCAGGGTCATGCCAGCCAGGTGCGCCGCCGGCTCGGCGGTGACCAGCGGCACCACCGGAACGCGGTCGGGCTGCTCCAGCCTGATGGCTGCCCAAAGCCTTTCGTTGGTCGTCATACTCTCCTGTGCCATCGTCATCTACCCCCTACGACGTTCAAGCAGTAGTTGACGCCCTCCATAGCGTCCAGGGTCTGGAAGTCAGCACCAACATAGTCTTTGACAATGGGGGTGGTTACCCCTCCTCCGATCATCAGCTTGAGGCCGTTCCTCAGCCCTGCCTGCTGGAGCAGGTCGGCG
This sequence comes from Chloroflexota bacterium, assembly GCA_003650185.1. Classification (GTDB taxonomy): domain Bacteria; phylum Chloroflexota; class Dehalococcoidia; order UBA2247; family RBG-13-53-26; genus B9-G15. The sequence continues at coordinate 19,704 of QMOF01000009.1, forward strand.
GCCTCTTTCATGCTGGCGAAGGCGGTGGTGATAAGTGCGGAGAAACCGACGAACTCGGGCCTGATCTCCTTGACCTTCTCCAGCACCAGGGGCGGAGGCACATCGACTCCGAGGTCGTGCACCTCGAAGCCCTGGGCCTGGAGCAGCGTGGCCAGGATGTTCTTGCCCAGGTCGTGGATGTCGCCTTTGAGGGTGGCGAGAACGACTTTGGCCCGAAGCTGGGAGGAGTGGGACTTGGCCAGGTGGGGTTGCAGGATGGCCACAGCTCCCTTGAAGATCTCGGCGGACAGCAGCAGTTCGGCCAGGAAGTAGTCCCCCTGCTGGAGAAGGTCGCCCACGGCGGTCATGCCCTGACGGCAGTCTTCGAGTATCCCAAGGGGGTCTTCGCCTGCTTCGATCCGTTGGGTCACCATTCCCAGGACTTCGTCTCGCTCAAGCTTGACCAGGGCCGCGACAAGTTCCTCTTTCATCTCGGCTCCTTTCCTGCCTGTGATGCCGCTGGCCACCCTTCTTCATGCGCGGCTGGCGAAGGGCGCGCCTATGGCTTTACCAGCACCTTTATTGCGTCGTCAGAATTGAGTTGAGCGTTGAAGGCCTCTCTGACCTGGTTCAGGGGAAACCGGTGGGTTATCAGGTCTGTTGTTCGTACCTGGCCTGCCCGCATCAGGTCGAGGGCCATGTCCCACCGCTGGCCGCCGCAGCCCCGCAGGGTCACGTTCCTGAACTGGAACATCAGGCTCATCAGCTCGGGGCTCAGTTGCAGGTCCTGCTCAAACATCCCTACCTGCATTATCCTGCCGTAGGCGCGGACCATGTGCCCTGCCTGGCGAAAGGCAGCGGGTGCCCCTGAGCACTCGAAGACCACGTCGGCCATCTGCTGTGCGGTTGCTTCTCTGACCGCTTCCACCGGGTCCTTCTCTCTGGGGTTTAT
>QMOF01000010.1 GCA_003650185.1 Chloroflexota bacterium
ACCATCGCCCGTGAGAAGGGCCTGGGACCCCTGGCACAGGCCATATTCGCCCAGGACGACGCCACCAGTCCCCTCCGGGAGGCAGCCGCCTTCGTCAACGAGGAGTTGGGCGTGGCCTCAGCCGAAGACGCCCTGGCCGGGGCGCGCGACATCATCGCCGAATGGGTCAACGAGGACGCCGACACGCGCCAGGCAATGCGCCAGCGCTTCGCCAGGGACGGTGTGGCGCAGTCGAAGGTGGTCAAGGGGAAGGAAGAGGAAGGGATCAAGTACCGCGACTACTTCGACTGCCAGGAGCCGGTCTCCAAAGCGCCCAGCCACCGGGTGCTGGCCATGTTCCGAGGTGAGTCCGAAGGCTATCTGCGACTCACCATACGTCCGCCGGAGGAGGAAGCCCTGGGGGAGCTTCGGAGGCGCTTCATCAGGGGCCAGGGGCCAGCCTCCGAGCAGGTGGAGCTGGCCCTGGAGGACAGCTACAAGCGGCTGCTGGCGCCCTCCATCGAGACCGACATCCGCCGCGAGCTGAAGCAGCGCGCCGACGACGAGGCCATCGCCGTCTTCGCCCGCAACGTGCGCCACTGCCTCATGGCGCCGCCCCTGGGCGAGAAGGCGGTGCTGGCCATCGACCCCGGCTATCGCACCGGCTGCAAGGTGGTCTGCCTGGACAGGCAGGGCAGGCTCCTGCACAACACCACCATATATGTCACCCAGTCGGAGAAGCTGGCCAAAGAGGCGGCCAGGACCATCACCGACCTGGTGAGGCGCTTCAACGTCGAGGCCATCGCCATAGGCAACGGCACCGCCAGCCGTGAGACGGAGACTTTCGTGCGCGGCCTGGACCTACCCAAGACGGTGCCGGTGGTAATGGTGAACGAGAGCGGCGCCTCGGTGTACTCCGCCTCCGAGGTAGCCCGCGCCGAGTTCCCAGACCAGGACGTTACCGTGCGCGGCGCCGTCTCCATCGGGCGGCGGTTGATGGACCCCCTGGCGGAGCTGGTGAAGATCGACCCCAGGTCCATCGGCGTAGGCCAGTACCAGCACGATGTTGACCAGGGCAAGCTCAAGAAGAGCCTCGACGACGAGGTGATGAGCTGTGTCAGTGCCGTCGGTGTGGAGTTGAACACCGCCAGCAAGGAGCTCCTCGCCTACGTCCCCGGCCTGGGGCCCGCCATCGCCAGGAGCATCGTCGAATACCGCCACCAGAACGGTCCATTCTGCAACCGGGCACAACTCAAGAAGGTGCCCCGCCTGGGCCCCAAAGCCTACGAGCAGGCTGCCGGTTTCCTGCGCATCCGCGACTCCAAGAATCCACTGGACGCCACCGCCGTCCACCCCGAGAGCTACCCCGTCGTGGAACAAATGGCGCGGGACATGGGCTGCACCGTGCGCCACCTGATGCAAGATGAGCGTCTGCGGCAGCAGATCGACCTCAGCCGCTACGTCACCGACACGGTGGGCCTCCCCACGCTGACCGATATCATGCAGGAGCTGGCCAGGCCGGGCCGCGATCCCCGCGACCCGTTCGAAGTCTTCTCGTTTACCGAGGGAGTCAACACCATCGACGACGTCATGCCCGGCATGAGGCTGCCGGGGATCGTGACCAACGTGACCAACTTCGGAGCCTTCGTCGACATCGGCGTTCACCAGGACGGTCTGGTCCACATCAGCCAGCTCGCCGACCACTTCGTCAGGGATCCCACCGAGGTGGTCAAGGTAAACCAGAAGGTGACGGTGACGGTACTGGAAGTAGACAAAGCCCGAAACAGGATCGCGCTCTCGCTGCGGAAGGACGCGCAACCCCGGCAGGGCGGCACTGTGCCCGGCGGGGCGGAGGCAGGCCAGTGACCAGGAAGGTTGTTCTAGTCAATCCCAACCAGATGAAGCCGGCCATAGCCCCGATAGCCCTGGACTACTTGGCCCACGCCCTGACGCAACGCGGATTCGAGACGGATGTCCTCGACCTGTGCTTCTCCGCCGACTGGAGGGCAGACGTGGACCGCTACTTCGCCGAGAATTCGGTGGCCGCCGTGGGGGTGAGCCTGCGTAACAGCGACGACACCTCCTTCGCCAGCCAGGAGTTCTTCATCCCTAGCTTCAAGCAGTTGACTGACCACATACGGGCCCGGACGTCCGCGCCCGTGGTGCTGGGAGGCTCCGCCTTTTCGGTCATGCCGGAGGATATCCTGGGCTACTGCGAACTTGACCTGGGGATCGTCGCCGACGGTGAAGAGTCGCTGCCCCTGCTGGCCGAGAGACTGGCATCAGGCGAAGACTACAGGTCGATTCCCGGCGTAGTGCACCGTAGTAGCCACGGCATTACAAGCAACCCGCCCTCTTATGTCAAGCTGGACACGGCGCCCGCGCCGAAACGGACGGCGGTGGACAACCGCCGCTACTTCGCGGAGGGCGGTATGGGCGGCATCGAGACCAAGCGGGGCTGCAACAGGGCGTGCATCTACTGCGCCGACCCGCTGGGCAAGGGCAGAACGTTCCGGCTGCGCTCTCCCCAGAGCGTCGTCGACGAGATAGAGTGCCTCCTGGACATGGGCGTCGACTATCTCCACATCTGTGACAGCGAGTTCAACCTGCCGCCGTCCCATGCGGAGCAGGTCTGCCTGGAGATCACCCGCCGGGGGCTGGGAGACAAGGTCAACTGGTATGCCTACTGTAGCCCAGCGCCCTTTACCAGGGAGATGGCCACCCTGTTTCAAAGGGCCGGGTGCCGGGGGATCAACTTCGGGGTGGACAGCGGGGCGGACGTCATACTGCGCGCCCTGCGCCGGGACTTCGGCGTCGAGGACGTGGCCCGCACCGCCAGCGTGTGCCACCAGCAAGGGCTCGTCTTCATGTACGACCTCCTGCTGGGAGGGCCCGGTGAGACCAGGGAAACCCTGCGGCAGACGGTGGAACTGATGAAAGACCTTTCCCCGGACAGAATTGGCGCCGCCCTGGGTGTACGCATCTTCCCGGAGACTGCGCTGGCAAGCATGGTGCGTGCAGCGGGACCGCTGGACACCAACCCCAATCTGCGAGGAAACGTGGCCGGAAACGACAGCTTCTTTGCCCCCGTTTTCTACCTCTCCGCGGCACTGGGCCAGGACGCGCCACATTACCTGGCCAAACTCATCGGCGGCGATCAGCGCTTCTTCTTCATGAGCCCCGCGGCGGGCAGAGACAGGAACTACAACTACAATGAGAACACGGTGCTGGTGGAGGCAATCCGCCAGGGATATAAAGGGGCCTTCTGGGACATTCTGAGAAAGCTTTCGCAGAATATACCACCCGGCTGAAGAACGCCCTCGGCTACCCTTGTACCAGGGCCACGAACTCAGCCCTGGTGGCCGCCCTGGAGCGGAAGTTGCCCCGGTTGGCCGAGGTGACTATGTTGCTTCCCGGCTTCTTTATCCCCCGCATGGTCATGCACAGGTGCTCCGCTTTGATGACCACGGCCACACCCTCAGGTTGGAGAGCCTCAACAATTGCCTCGGCAATCTGAGTCGTCATTCGTTCCTGAAGCTGGGGGCGGTGAGCTATGATCTCGACCACCCTGGCTATCTTGCTGGCCCCGACTACTCTCCCGCGCATGTTGGGGATATAGCCTACATGAACCACCCCGTAGAAGGGGAGTAGATGATGCTCACACATCGAGTAGAAAGGAATGTCCTTGATAATCACCATCTCCCGGTGACCTTCCTCGAACTCGACAGCGAGCTCCGCCTTGGGGTCTTTGTCCATCCCGCTAAAGAGCTCGGCATACATCTCGGCTATACGCTGCGGAGTGTCCACCAGGCCCTCGCGCTGCGGGTCTTCGCCGATGGCCTCTATGATAGAACTCACTGCCTGTTCGATTCTGGCTCTGTCAACGGCCATATATCCTCCTTCTCCCTGTGGCCTGACTGCCCCCCCCAGCCTCATCAGCTAGTAACGCCCGTAGGCACGCCGATCGAGGTACCTGACGCTGTCTTTCAACGCGGTCACGTAGTTCTCGCCGCCCAGGTAAAGCGCAGGGCTGAACCGGGCCACGTCCAGCACACCGTACTCGTCAAAGGCCTCTTCCACGATATGCGTGGCCACAACCTCACCGATCACCCAGACGTGGTCACCGTAGGACCGATGGTCCGCCAGCCTGCACTCATAGGCCGCGTAAGCATCTTCCAACAATGGCACACTGGTCCTCAGCGCCTTCTCCTTGGCAATGCCGAACCTATCGAACTTGTCTACTTCCTTTCCCTTCGTTCCACCCACCCCAGCCAGCAATTCAGCCCTCTCAAACGGCAGGAAGTTGACGCCGAACTCCCCACCCTGAAGGATCAGATCATAAGTGTGCCGGGTCGGGCTGATGGATATCCCGTACAGGGGAGGTCTGAGGGACACAGGAGCATGCCAGGCAGCAGTCATGACGCCGTCCTGTCCTGCCACATGGGAAGTGACCATAACCACCAATCGCGGATAGTGGTAAGAAAACCGACCAGGACCCTCAAAACCCGTTCTAGACATAGCCATACCTCCGCAGCTTGGCGACGCGAGGCTTCGGCCTCACCCCAGGCAAGCCTCTTCACTGGAAGACAACCGGCACATGCAAGCGACCCTGGCCAAGTCCTAGGTACCCCAGCCAAGAGCCCGTTCCACATCGCTGACTTCGGCAGGAAGCTCGACAAGGGACGGAGAACCCCTCATAGCCGTGTCCGGGTCCTTCAAGCCGCTACCAGTAACAACACAGACTACCCTCTTGCCGGACAGGTCCAGCTTCCCCGACCATTTGAGCAGGCCAGCTAGAGAGGCCGCCGAAGCAGGCTCCCCAAAGACGCCGCCTTTGCTGGCCATGAGCCGATACGCCTCCAGAATCTGATCGTCGGTCACCGAGTCGATTACGCCCCCGGACTCATCCCGAGCGGCCACAGCACCCTTCCAACTGGCCGGGTTGCCAATGCGTATGGCCGTGGCAACCGTCTCCGGGTTGGGTACTCTCTCACCCCTGACAATTGGCGCCGCTCCCTCCGCTTCAAACCCCATCATTCTCGGCTTCTGGCTGGACTTCCCCGCTGCATAGTATTCCACGAAGCCTTTCCAGTAGGCCGTGATGTTACCTGCGTTCCCCACCGGGATGAAAAGGAAATCGGGCGCCTCACCCAGGCTGTCCACAATCTCGAAAGCGGCCGTTTTCTGGCCCTCGATCCGGTGGGGGTTGATCGAATTCACCAGGGTGACGGGGTGCTTCTCCACCAGGGTGCGCACCATTTCCAGGGCCTGGTCAAAGTTGCCGTCTATCGCCAGTATCTTGGCCCCGTAGACAATGGCTTGAGCCAGTTTGCCCAGAGCAATGTTACCCCTGGGCACGATGACGATGGTGCTGAGTCCGCAGATTGCCCCATAGCATGCCGCCGACGCGCTGGTGTTCCCCGTAGAAGCACAGATTATGGCGGCGCTGGCCGCCTCGACCGCCTTGGCCACCGCCACCACCATACCGCGGTCTTTGAAAGAGCCGGTAGGGTTACAGCCTTCCAATTTGAAATAGAGCTCCCCACAGCCTAGCTCTTTCTCCAGGCGCGGTGACCTGACCAGGGGCGTATCCCCTTCACCAAGGGTTATCCGCGGGGTGGCAGGCGTAACGGGAAGGAACTCACTATACCTGGCCAGGACTCCTGAATACATAGCAGTACTTCTCTAGAGGAAGCTGTCCATCTCGCGGCCCCTTTCGTCCCCCCTGCTTACGAGGTAACCCCTGGCCCGGGAGCACTGCTCGCAGAGCCGTACCGGCTCTTTGCCCTCTTCGCAAATGTACCCGTACCTCTCAGGGTGCCTCATAGGCTTACCACAACCGTCGCACACCAACTCCCCCGTTACTATCAACCCGGCAATCCAAGACGCCATGTCGCATTCACCTACCCTTCAACCCGGATGAAGTTGCTTATTTCCTTCACCACCGGTAACCGCTCCATGTCCCGCAATGCCTGCTGCATGAACTCCTCTCGAGCCGGATGGGTCATGAGCACTATCTCAGCCGTTTGAGCCACAGCATCCGCTTCCTTCTGTATAGCCGACGCAATGCTGATGGAGCGGTCGCCCAGGATACCAGATATCTGCGCCAGGACGCCCGGACGGTCTGCGATGCTCATCCTGAGATAGTACCGCGTTTCCACCTCGGCCATGGGCTTGATAGTCATGGCAGGGTTGGATAGCCGCCCGACGACTGAAGCCGCCGGCGCCCCGACAGCTCTCCTTGCCGTCACCATCGCCTCCGACCGCTTGATGGCCTTTGCTGCCGCGATAACGTTGGCCACAATGGCACTGGAGGTGGGTGAAGAGCCAGCCCCCTCGCCATAGAAGAGCACCTTGCCTACCAGGTCGCCCTCTATCTGGACGGCATTGTAAACGCCGTCCACCTTGGCCAGCAGATAGTCGGTAGGGACGAAGGCCGGATGAACCCTGACCTCAATAGACCCACCCACTTTCTTGGCAATGGCCAGCAGCTTTATCTCGTAACCAAGCTCCTTGGCATAGCGGAAATCGCGTTCGCCGATGCTTGTGATCCCCTGACAGTAGATGTCGTCGGGCCGCACCGTCGTGTGAAAGGCGGAGCTGGCCAGGATCGCCAGCTTGTAGAGCGCATCCGTCCCCTCAACGTCGTTGCTCGGATCAGCCTCAGCGTAGCCCAACTGCTGGGCCTCACGCAGGGCATCGCCAAAGCTCAGTCCTTCGCTGGACATCTTGGTAAGGATATAGTTGGTGGTGCCGTTGATTATGGCATAGATGGCCCTGATCTCATTGGCCAGCAACCCCTCCTGTAAAGGCAGGAGCAGTGGTATGCCCCCGCCGACGCTGGCCTCGTACAATATGCCAACCCCCTCCTGCGCAGCCATTTCCAGGAGCTCCGCCATATACTTGGCCATCACCTCTTTGTTGGCTGTGACCACGTACTTGCCGCCCAGCAGCGCCTGCTTTGCATAGTCCAAAGCCGGTTGCTCACCACCCATTACCTCAATAACAATACCTATGTCTGGGTCAGACAGAATCTGCTGGGGGTCACAGGTTATGAGGCTGGAATCCAGTGTAACGGACCGCGGCTTGTCCGCGTCACGGACAAGCACTTTCTTCAGGCGCAGGTTACACCCGGCCTGCCGCGCCAGGGCATCGCTTCTCTCCAGGAGGACCTTTGCCACCCCACCACCCACCACCCCCAGACCCATCAGCCCAACACCTATGCTTTCCTTCTCCTCCAATCGTAAGCCCTCCTACACTGCCACGTGGTCCAGTGCCCAGCGTCTCTTGTCGTCGTTTAGATAGTCTTCCACCACGTTCTCGTCGGACTGCTTCTGCTCGGCGAGCCAGTCGGTGTACGCCTGTGACACAAGCCGGGTCCTGTGCCCCTCGCTCAGCGTATCCTGTTTCGTGTCCAGCACCTCGATCAACCAGTAGCCGGACTTCTTGGTGGTCTCGGCAAACAACGGCTCGCTTACCACGTTGTGATCAAGCGCCAGGATCGTATCAAGGTTGTCTTCACCGAACCTGGACTCGATGCTCTCCGAGGTCAGCCAGCCCAGGTCGCCACCCTGGTCTTTGGACGCCGAGTGCAGTGAGTGCTCCGCCGCCAGCTCGCCGAAGTCCTCGCCTCCCTCTATCCGGCCTTTCAGCTCGTTTGCCTCTGAGCTGCTATCGAGCAGTATGCCCTTGAGCTGGAGTTCCGTCTCTGCCTCTTCTCCCTCCTCCGCCTCCGTTTGCCTCTCATCAACAACCATGACCAGCCAGTAGCCACCCTTTGTGCTGTACTCGGTGTCGCGGAGCGGCTGGCTGACCACTCCCAGGTCCTCTGACCCCTCGCCAAACGCATACTCGTTGAAAACAGCGCTCTTCTCGATACCCTGAGGCAGCCACGCATCCTCGTCGTCCTTGGGATAGTAGTGGCTGGACGATGATGCGTTCACAAGCTGATCGAAACCTTCGGTGTCCCACCTGCCCCTGACATCCAGGGCCTCGTCCTCCGTGCCAAGGAGTATCGCCTTGACATTGACATGCTCGAAGCTGGCGCCCGTGGGGTAATTCTCCTCTCCAATGTACTCCCGCACCTTGGTCTGGAGGACTGCCGGCTCAACCAGCAGTCTCTCAAAGTCCGCCCTCGACATATCCAGCCTTTGGAGCAAGTCATCAAAGCGCTCTTGGAATTCTTCCTCCGTCTCCTCTTCGGAGTTGAAACCCAGGAAGCTCTTGGTTTTCTCCTCTATCTCCGTAGCATTGGCAAAGAGGCCGAAGCGTAGGGCCGCCTGCTTCACCAGTCCGTTGTTCTTCAGCGACTCAACCACGCTATCAGCCAACTGCCAGTCCTGTTGATAGTTCTCACCGGTGGCGCCATAAAGGCGAAGCACCTTCACAAAGTCCTCCATGTCAAACACCGTATCATTCACCCTGACAATCGGCTGGCGCCACGGCCTGACATGGGTGTCGTAAACCCCGTAGCCCACTACCGTAGCTGCACAAAAGATAACTATGACGATTATGGCCTGGACGATGCGCCGCCTCCGCCGCTCCCGTTCCCACCTGGATACCTTGCGTCTTGGTTCTTCCCGCCGAGATTTGATCAAGCTCTACTCCCAGTAAGCCAACAAGACCATTTCAGCACGGGAATGGGCTGCAGAGGTGCGGGCAAGGAAAGCCTCAGCCGCGAGGGCCAAAACCTCCCATCTGATAGATATGTTCTGCAGTATAGGGCAGGAGAGCCAGATGTCGGGCCCTCTTGATCGCCTGAGCCAACACCCGCTGGTGCTTGGCGCATACGCCGGTTCTGCGTCTCGGTTCGATCTTACCCCGGTCCGAAATGAAGCGACGCAGACCATCCGGATTCTTGTAATCTATGGCCACCTTGTCAGCACAGAACACGCAGACCTTCCGTCTGGGAACAAATCTACCCCTGCCTGACTTCTTCGTTCTCGGTTTTCCTCTAACCATCCTGCCCGTCCTTATTTAGAAGGGGAGGTCATCCGCCACCAATTCCTCGTCGGACCTGGCTTCCATCTTTGCCTCTTCATTCAGCGGCGCTACCGCCTGCCTGTCAAGGAAGAGAACGCGCTCTGCCACTATCTCCACGCGGCTTCGCTTCTGCCCGTCCTGCCCCTCCCAGGCGCGTGTGCGCAGCCTCCCCTCAACATAGGCCCGCCTGCCCTTGGTCAAGAATTGATTGCAGCTCTCCGCCAGCTTGTTCCAGCTAACCACCGTAAACCACTCCGTCTCCTGCTTCCGCTCACCGTCCGCCCCAGTGAAGACCCGACTGGTGGCGATACGAAACGTGGTTACCGGATTTCCGTTAGGGGTGAAGCGCATCTCTGGGTCAGTCCCCACATTCCCAATGATCATCACTTTGTTCAAATTCACCATCTCTATTACCCCCCTGTTACTTCGCGAGGATGCCGGGCGTCTCACTTACGCTTCCGAGCGAAGTAGAGAGGATGAAACGTCCACCACCCCTCAAGGTGACCAACTGAACATCCTCACTCCCCTAGTCTTACCAGCAGGTGCCTCAGAACACCTTCCGAGCTTCGCAGGTTCCTGTCCAGCTCCTTCGCCCGGTGTGGCTCAAGTTTCATCTGAGCCAACACATAGCTCCCCTCCCTGAAATGACGTATCGGATAGGCCAGCCTCCTCCTGCCCCACCGGTTTACTTCACCCACGAGCTCGCCGCCGTTCTCAGTCACAAGCTGGCTCACTTTCTCGATCTCGCTTCCGAGGTCCTCCTCCGGAATCTCCGGGCTGAAAACTACTGTCAGTTCGTAGTCCCTCATGACTGTCATGCCTGCTGTCTCTCCCCTTACTCTCCGGCTATAACATAACGGTTCTGCAAATTAAGGTCAACTATAGCACACAAATGGCTTAATCGACAACATCAATATAGTGGAAAACGGCGGGACAGCTCTCCCACCTCTTCGGAGACCTCTCGCCTGACCCTCTCATCCTCCAGGCCGGTCAACATCTTGTGTACCAGCGCAGCAATCCGCCTCATTTCTTCAGACCCCATCCCCCTGGTGGTTACCGCTGGCGTGCCAAGCCTGAGGCCACCGGCGAAATGAGGCGGAAGAGTATCGAAGGGGATGCTGTTTCGGTTGGTTGATATACCCACCTCGTCCAGCGCTTCCTCTGCCTGCTTGCCGGTTATCCCCATCGGACGAAGGTCTATCAGCAGAAGATGGTTGTCAGTACCCCCAGCCACCAGGCGGAATCCCAGCCTGGCCAGCTCGCTGGCCAGAGTCCTGCAGTTCTCGACAACCCTTTCCTGGTACCTGACGAACTCCGGCTGCATTGCCTCATGGAAAGCGATCGCCTTGGCAGCGATAACATGCATCAGCGGACCACCCTGCACCCCAGGGAAAATAGCCGCGTCCAAAGCCTTGCCGATCGCACTCTTGCCCAGTAGAAACCCACCCCGCGGCCCGCGCAAGGTCTTGTGAGTGGTCGAGGTGACGACCTGCGCCCAGGGCACCGGAGACGGATGCACCCCAGCCGCAACCAGACCAGCCAGGTGTGCCATGTCCACCATAAGCGATGCCCCCACCTCCTCGGCAATGTAGTGCAGCTTCTCAAAATCTATGACCCTGGGATAGGAACTAGCCCCGGCTACAATCAGCTTCGGCCTGGTCTCCCTGGCCAGCCGGCTGATCTGCTCATAATCAAGCAGCTCTGTCTCCCGGTCTACTCCGTAGTGAACGAAGCGGTACCACTTCCCGGAGAAATTTACCGGGCTTCCATGACTGAGATGACCGCCATCGCTCTGCTTCATGCTCATCACTGTGTCGCCATACTCCAGCAAGGCCAGGTACGCCGCCACATTGGCCTGGGTGCCACTGTGTGGCTGGACGTTGGCATATTCGGCCGAAAAAAGTCTCTGTGCCCTCTCAATGGCAACCCGCTCTACCTCGTCGATCTCCTCACAGCCGCCATAGTAGCGGCGCCCGGGGTAACCTTCGGCGTACTTGTTAGTCAGGACAGACCCCTGAGCCTCCAGCACAGCCTGGCTGGTGTAGTTCTCCGAGGCGATGAGCACCAACTTGCGCGATTGGCGCTCCCGCTCCCTCCGCATCAGGGCGGCGATCTCTACATCTTCGTTTGACACTGGCTCATGCTTCCCTTGCCAGGGTTAGGCCCCACACAGAGCTGGCGCCGGCTGCTTTCAAGGCCATGGCACACGCATCCAGGGTGGCCCCGGTAGTGCAAACATCGTCGATCAGCAGGACATGCCTTCCAGACATCTGTCCGTCCCGGCATGAAAAAGCTCCTCGTACATTCTCCCGGCGCTCATCAGCCCCGGCTGCCTTAACCTGGGCCGGTGAGTCCTTCACCCTCACCAGGGACCCTTCCACCAACGGCAAACCGACCATCTGGCTCAACTCCCGGGCCAGGAGCGCCGATTGATTGTAGCCACGCCCCCGCAGCCGACGACGATGCAGGGGCACTGCCACCACCACATCCACGGGCAATGGCCTGGCCTTCAGATCGCCAGCCACCAGATCGGCAAGCGGGAAGGCCAGCGCCCTGAGGTTGTTGTACTTGAATTGATGGACGGCCCGGCGCACCAGACCCTGGAAAACGAACACCGAGCGAATGCCATCAATCTCCAGCTTCCACCTGGCACAAACGGAGCAGCGGTCGTCCCGGATCAGGGGTCTCCCACACTTCAGGCACACCGGCGGAAGAAGTCGGGGAAGAGTGCGGCGACACGATCTGCAAATGTAGCTGCCTTCGCTGCCACAAGCAAGGCAATGGACTGGAAAAAGGAAATCAACAAGCCCGTCCCGCAGCCGACCTAGCTGGGCACCCAAGGTCACTCCCTGTATTCACCGTAATTTAACGTGCCCGTGCAGAATGCATGGAGCCGCTTATCACCGGCTCATTTATGTAAACGTCACCGTTTCTTATCTTCAGATTGAAGCCACAATTCGGGTTCGTGCACACCCATGCCTTGTAATGGATCGGCGCCCCCTGGCTACCAAAGTCAGACAAAGGCACGAGATCACCAGCACTGCACTTCTGACACTTCGGGAAAGACGAGTTCTCCACAAAGCCACCTCCCAGCTTGTAATCATGCATAGTATATTCCATAACCAGGCCTCGTGACAAGCGCACTCTGGCCGCCTCTAGGCAACGTCCCCGCGGATCAGGCTGTCGCTCCCGACGGCATTCCAGCAGATCATGAACGCTCAGGCACCGATCCTTGCCACCCCACGCCCAACCCCAACCCGCTTCCCATCTCTACCAGCCGAGCGTAGGTCGTCTCGCTCCCCCATAACTCGCGGCAAAGCTGGTACGCCCGGGCTGCGGCATCCTCATTCGGGCAACACCTCCGCAAGACAGCCACGGCCTCCTCCAGTCTCTCGCTCCTGGAGTAATGAGGCTTGCCCAATGCCTCCAGTCTACCGTCGATCGAGAAATGCCACAGAGCATCAAGCCACTCGCCCGCGTCCACCAGGGGATGGGCGGCGGGAAACCGGTAGTCCCACCGGTCCTTGGCGTGCATTGCCTGGTGCCACAAAACGAGGGCATGGCCGAACTTGTAAACGAAGGGGGTCTTGGTAAGGATGATGAGCACCGTGCTCCTGCCTTCGTCGACCGGCGCCCTTCCTTCGACTGAGTAGAGCCTGTAAGCCGGGCTGTACTCCCACAACTGCAGAATAATGCGGCTCGGGTCAACCCCCAGATCGTGAAGTGTCAGCCTCGTCATCTGGGCCAGCCAGTCAACTCCATCGGAAGGAAACAGGTCCTCCAGGTGCTGCTCTGAGGAATTGACCAGGGCATAGCTGATGCCGACCCCTTTTCTTTTCTCATTGATCTGGACGGTAACGCTGTCCAGCACCTCACCCTTGCCCGTTACGTAGGGGATTTCGTAACTGAGGCGTACTTCCTCGACAACGTCCAGCCTGGAGGCCATCAGTATTATTATAGACCTGTTGGCCCCCGTTTCCCACTTTGACACGGCAAACGGGCGTTTCTATACTCTGCTATGTTACCTTCGGAGGCCCGCAGTGCCAAAGAGCGGCTCAAGAAAACGCCTTCCCGAGCGTGTCCTCGAGTTCGTGCAGGGGAACGGTCTCGTCTTCGCAGGGGAGACCCTGCTGGTCGGCGTCTCCGGCGGACCAGACTCGGTGTGCCTGTTACACGTCTTGAAGACAATAATAGCCCGGCTGGGTATCGAGATCCATGTTGCCCACCTGAACCACATGCTGCGTGGCGCTGAGTCTGAGGCAGACGCCGAATACGTGTCTGCGCTGGCCCGTCAACTCGGAGTCAACGTCACCTCGGGCGAGAGGGACGTCAGGGGCTACCGGATGGAGCATCGCCTGTCGCTGGAGGAGGCCGCCCGTGACGTGCGTTACCAGTTCTTCGCCGAGGTAGCCCGGCAAGTAGGCGCCAGGAAGGTGGCTGTCGGCCATACCATGGATGACCAGGTCGAGACCATCCTGATGCGACTGCTGCGAGGTGCCGGTACCCTCGGGCTACAGGGGATGCAACCTCGTGCCACGTGGGCCGCCAGAGGCGGAGAGGGCCATTTCGAGATAGTACGTCCCTTGCTAGAGGTGACAAGGCAAGAGGTGTACGCGTACTGTCAGGAGCATGGCCTCAGTCCCAGAGAGGACTCCTCCAATCTGTCGCCTTCCTACCTCAGAAACCGCATCCGCCACGAACTCCTGCCCCTGTTGCGCAGCTACAACCCGAAGATCGACGAAGCATTGGTGCGTACCGCAGACACGCTGGCCACTGAGCTGTCCTACCTTGACTCGCAAGTCTCCCAGGTCTGGGAGAGAGTGGTGGCTGAGGAAGACCAGGCGCTCATCCTGGATGGCAGTGAGATCAAAACCCTTCACCCCGCCCTGCAGCGCCATTTGCTTCGCCAGGTAGTCAGCAGACTGCTGGGCAGCCTGGAAGACATAGAGTGGAAGCACATCGAGAAAATGCGCAAGGCTTTGGCCTTGCCCAGTGGAAAGCGCGTGGTCTTACCGCGCGGTCTCACACTCTATGGCGAGGAGGGTTGCTGCAGGGCATCAGTGACCTGAGAGACAACGCGTCACTCCTCGCTTCCCCAGTTCTGCATCAGATTCTTTAGTTGCTCTGCCAGCCTGGGACTCGACTTCAGCCTCCTGACGAAAATGGGGCAGCCCTCCAGCAGCACACTTTGGGCTATTGCCGCCATGTTCATCACCAGATTCCGAAACTCCTGGTCTCGTGTCTGATCAAAGCCCGCTCCAGGTGCCATCTGACGCATCTCTCGTATCAAGTCCTCAGTGGCAAACCTCATAGGCGCCACGCAAGACTTGTACCAGGGACATTCCTTGCATTCTATCACTGACGAAGCTTCATCCAGTATGTCACCCATCTTCATCCTCCGTAAACAACCTCACCAAGGAGGCCTCGTCCATGCTCACCTACCAGCCTAACGTTCAGTAGCCGATTGGTCAAATCCCGTTCACTCTCAGCAAACACGCGCACGTAGTTTGGAGTGAGCCCGCTCCAGACCGAGTGGCCCACCTGCCCCTCCCACAGCACCAGCGCCGTAGAGCCCATCAGCTCCTGCCTGAAGCGCCGGGCACTCTGCCGGGCCAGCTCCAGCATCCGCCTGGCGCGGTCTCTCTTCACCCTTTCGTCAACCTGACCGGGCAATGCCGCCGCTGGCGTCCCAGGGCGCGCTGAGTACGGGAAAACGTGGATATCGGCGAAACCCATCCGTCTGCAGAAACGGAGGCTCTCCTCGAATTCGGCCTCAGTTTCTCCCGGGAAGCCCACGATGACGTCGGTGGTAACAGCCAGGCCGGGTACCGCCTGGCGGGCCAGGGACACCGCCCTCTCGTAGTCTGCAATCGAGTAACCGCGGTTCATCCGCTCCACTACTGCCTGGCTGCCGCTTTGCAGCGGCATGTGTAGATGGGGGCACAGTCGACTGTCAGCCCACAGACTGAGCAGGTCCGGAGTGAGGTCACCAGGCTGGACCGAGGAAAGGCGCAGCCGCTCCACCCCTGTCTCCCGCAACACATGCGCCACCAGACGGGCCAGCCCACTGTGCGCTTCGCCGTCCCATCTGTACGCGCCCACTTTCGTGCCTGTAAGCACTACCTCCCGATAGCCCGCCCCCACCCTGTGCCGCACCTCCTCCACTACTTCTTCGGGCGGCCGGCTCCGCTCCTCGCCCCGCGTGTAGGGCACCACGCAGAAAGAGCAATAGCTGCTGCACCCCTCCTGAATCTTGACCAGCGAACGGGTACGGCCCCGATAGTCGCCTAGTCGACGCCCAGGGTCGCCGGGCAGATCACTCCTACCACCGAGGACTTCGGCCAGGCGATGCTTCTCCTGGTTGCCCAGTACAATATCGACCACCCCCAGCGACTCCAGTTCCCCGGGCGCTCTCTGCGCATAGCAGCCGGTGGCACCTATTGTGGCGCGCGGGTTGGCGCGACGCGCCAGCCTCAGCAGATGGCGCGCCTTGCGATCGGCCACGTGCGTAACAGTGCACGTGTTGAGCACGTAGACGTCAGCCATCTCGGCTGACTCCACAATCACGTAGCCTCTGTCGCGGAGCTGCCAGGCCAGCGACTCAGTCTCCGCCTGGTTTAGCTTACAACCCAGAGACTCCAGAGCAATCCTGGCCATCTCGCCTCCGAACCTATTCTAGAGCAGAAATGCCTCTGATTCAATCGTAATCCAACCAGCCGGGGCCATCTCTGGGGTCAGGTACCCCACTTGGCTTTGTCGAGGCAGTCCACGGCCCGCGCTGGCACTCCAGATCAGCGGGCCCGGCCGCTGGCCCGACACAGGCCCCGCCACCCGGATTGGGCTGGCCACATGACGCTGTTTCTGCCGATCTTCTCGCAGTCCGTAGAAGCCTCCCACACCGCCCTCTGCCCACACAGGCAGGTGAGGACCAGTGGGCATGATATAATCAGGACTGGCCATTGGCCACCACACGAACGGAGTCCGTCTGGGACTTCTGGTTGCGCCGGTGTCATCCATGATATATCATGGACAGCTACGCCATAGGCGATGTGAGAGATTAGAGCAGCCCGGAGGGTAGGTATGTGGCTCCAGACCAGGATGTTTCTGCTTGTAGTTTTGCTCTTCGGCATTCTGTACGGTGTCATAACCGGCATTGGATATGCAGTGGGCGGCTTCAACCCTATAGTCTTCCTGTTCATAGGGTTCGGCATTCTTCTGTTACAGTACCTCCTCGGGCCTTCCATAGTAAGCTGGACGATGCGTGTCAAATGGGTCTCGGAGAAGGAGGCCCCTGAACTGCACAAGATAGTGGCGGAGCAGGCGGAAAGGGCTGGCATTCCCAAGCCCAGGGTCGGAGTTTCACAGCTCTCTGCTGTGCCACCTAACGCCTTCGCCTTCGGCAGGACGCATGGGGACGGCCGCGTATGCGTCACCCCGGCCATCCTCAGACTATTGAGCCGGGACGAACTGAAGGCTGTCATAGGCCACGAGGTCTCTCATATCAAGCACCGCGACATGGCCGTCATCACCCTGCTCTCGGCCATCCCGCTGATCATGTACTGGATTGCCATGACATTCATGTTCCGAAGCATGTTTGGCGGCAGGAGAGAGGGGGCCGGCTATGCCGTGCTGATCGGGCTGGGCGCATTCGTTGTCTACTTCATCACCAACCTGCTTGTCCTTTACGGCTCCCGCATCCGCGAGTACTATGCCGATCTTGGAAGCGTCAAGCTGGGCAATCCGCCACACCACATGGCCACGGCCCTGTACAAGCTGGTCTACAGCAATGCCCGCTACAAGGGCAGACAGGAATTGAAGGAGATAGAAGGGGTCAAGGCATTCTTCGTAAACGACCCCTCCCGTGCCTGGAATGAAGTGCGGGAGTTGGCCCAGGTGGACACGGACCTGAGCGGCACCATCGACGCCAATGAGTTGGCGGCGCTGCGCTCCAAGACCCTCCGCCTGAGCACCCAGGACAAGCTGATGGAGATAATGAGCACCCACCCTAACATGCTGAAGAGGATTCAGCACCTCTCATCGCTGGCACCGGGGTATCGATAGAATGGCTGTGACGGCTCGTGCGTTGAAAAGGCTTGATTGGCACTTCAAATTCGCGACGGCGTTTTCCGGAGACTTGCCAGCATGAAGTGTCCTGCCTGTAGCGAGATGATGATAGTTGTCGAGCACGAGAACATCGAGCTTGACTATTGCACCAGTTGCTCAGGGGTGTGGTTCGATGCCGGGGAATTGGAGCTATTGCTGGAAGGCATGCTCCTGGAAGGAAGCAGTCTGTCTCTCGATAGCATCCTCACCTCGCCAGAAGCCAGGTCAGCCGAGAAAAAGCGGAGATGCCCCATCTGTGGCACTAAGATGAAGAAGGCCACCGTCGGCCGCGATCCAGAGGTGCTCATCGATGCCTGCCCGCGCGGGGACGGACTATGGTTTGATAGCGGGGAGGTTGGCCAGTTGATAGCCCAGCTACCCGATAGAGCCCCAGAAGGGGCGAATTCCCAAGGACGCGTTATCACCTTCCTCGGGGAGGTGTTCCAAGCCCGAGGATGATCCACGGGCCGCCCTGGAACAGAACCGGTGGCAAGCGGGGAACTCAGCACATTGAGGAGGTAGCCGATGATCGCACTCTACGTTGTCATAGGCGTCCTGGTAGTCTTGCTCATTCTGGTCGTGCTCAACTTCAACAGCCTGGTAAGGTTGCGCAACCAGACGCAGAACGCCTGGTCCCAGATAGACGTCCAGCTCAAGAGAAGGCATGACCTGATCCCCAACCTGGTGGAGACGGCCAAGGGCTACATGGCCCACGAGCGGGAGACGCTGGAAGCGGTGACCAACGCTCGCAACCTGGCCCAGGGTGCCATCGGCAAAGGGATCGACGCCCAGGCCAAGGCCGAGGGCGAGCTGGGCGGCGCGCTGTCCAGGCTGTTGGCTGTAGCTGAGAACTATCCCGACCTGAAGGCCAACCAGAACTTCCTGGCCTTGCAGGAGGAGTTGACCTCGACCGAGAACAAGATAGCCTTTTCGCGCCAGTTCTACAATGACTCTATCTTGCGATACAACAACAAGATTCAGATGTTCCCGTCCAGTGTAATAGCTGCCATGACCGGCTTCAAGGCCGGCGAGTTCTTTGAGATCGAGGTAGGCACGGAGAGAGAAGCACCGAAGGTAAGCTTCGCCTAGCCAGAAGATATTGACCTATGTGGGAGCAAATCAGGTCCAACCAGATCAGGTCAATGGTGCTGGTGGTGGGAATGGCGGCGGTGCTGCTTGTGCTCGGGTATTTCCTGGGCCTGGTCTTCTTCGGCAGCGGCACGGGCGGGCTCATCATTGCCCTGGTGCTATGGCTGGTGATGAACCTGGTGGCCTACTTCCAGGGAGATAGCATACTGCTTGGCATTTCCAAGGCACGCAAGATAACCCGTGACGACCATCCCCGTCTGTTCAACGTGGTCGAGGAGATGAAGATCGCTTCGGGGCTAGAGAAGATGCCGGACATCTACATCATCGACGACCCGGCGCTCAATGCCTTTGCCGCCGGTCGGGACCCCAGTCGAGCGTCCATTGCCATCACCTCTGGACTGCTGCAAAAGCTCAACCGAGATGAGCTTCAGGGCGTGATCGCCCACGAGATATCTCACATCAAGAACCGCGACGTCCTCCTGATGTCGTTTTGCAGTGTGCTGCTGGGATCCATCGTCATCCTGGCCTGGTATGCCACCCACATGCTCTTTTTCAGCGCCATGTACGGCGGCAGGAGGTCTTCGGGGCGCGGTGGGGGTGGGGGCGGAGAGGCTATAGTGCTTCTCATCGGCATCCTCTTGATGATACTGGCCCCCATCATAGCCCAGCTTATCTACTTCGCCATCTCCAGGAGAAGAGAGTACCTGGCCGATGCATCCGGTGCCCTGTACACCAGATACCCCGAGGGGCTGGCCTCCGCGCTGGAGAAAATAGCCGCTTCGACTACCGAGCTCAAGACCGCCAACCAGGCCACCGCCCCGATGTATATCATCAACCCCTTTCGCCAGAAGGGACGGCCCGCCGCTGACCTTACCAGCACCCACCCACCCATCTCGGAGCGGATACGTATCCTGCGCTCTATGGCCGGGGGCGCTTCCCTGGCTGACTACAACGCCGCATACGCCCGCGTTCACCAGGGCGGTGGCGCCATCCTTCCCTCACCCGCTCTCGCTGCCGGAGCCGCGCCTCTGCGTGCGCCCACCCCAGAAAGCGCCCCGCTGGAGCCGGAACCAGGCAAAGTGGAGCGCACGCGCGAAGTATCAGACCTGATGTGGCGGATGAACAACTACAGGACAGTCAACTGTGCCTGCGGTACCAAGCTAAAGGTGCCCCCCAACTTCAAGAAGAGCGAGGTCAGGTGTCCGCACTGCGGTCGCATCCACCCAGTGTGAAGCAGGCCACATAGCTACCGCAGCACACCTCTTCCGAGTACCAGGCTGTGCTAGCCCCTTCGACTCCGCCGCTGCTCCAGCCTTGCCTTCCTCACAGTGGACCGGTCACTTCTGTAGTCCGGTGCCACAATATTGAAGACCAGACTTACACGTGGGTCCGCCAGCCGCGAACTGATGCGGCTTTCGATTTCCTCATCGTCTAGCGAGCAGCACATGGTGACTACCATGGGCAACCGAGAGTTGTAGCGGTAATTGATGAGCTGGTAGAGCTTCTCCTGGGCCCACGGCGTGCTGCAGTGCTCTCCGAAATCATCGAGGACAAGAAGAGGAGTTGTCTTCACTCTCTCGAACAGGTCGTCGTAGGTCACCTTGCTTTCAGGGCTGAAGGTGGACCTCAGGTGGTCCAGGAAGTCAGGGACCACAATGAAAGTGACGGGTTTGCCAGCGCGCAGGCGATAGTTGGCGATAGCAGCCGCCAGATGGGTCTTGCCGCAACCATTCTCTCCTGCCAGTATCAACCACCCATCGGGCGACTCGGCAAAAGCCTGAGCCAGGCGGAAAGCCTGCTCCAGATTCTGGCGCTGCTCCAGGGGCAGGTTGACTCGCTTGGCGTCAAAACTCTCAAATGTCATGCTGCTCAGCAACTGCAACCCGAGGAGGCCCGAGGTGTCCAGCAGCGAAGGCTTCCTCTCCTCCAGCAGATGCACCTGGCA
>QMOF01000011.1 GCA_003650185.1 Chloroflexota bacterium
CCCTATTACACCGGGCAGACCGAATACCCGCATATGGAGCCACCTCCATTGATCTTTCTCATCCGGAGAATGGCCCCTATTCTACCTGTCTACTGTCTCACATGTATCTGAACGAGCTCAGACCGGGGTGCTGCGGGTCGGGGGTGTCGATGCCCAGTCACCAGGCCAACGTTGACATGAGCACGAAGACCCGGTACTGTACATATGTCAGGCAAACCCCAGGCAGCTTCGTTCAGCAGCGGTCCTGTCGAACCACCCAGTAAAGGAGGCAACGTCCATGCAGTTTGAGACCATCATTCTGGAGTACAGTGACAACGTCGCCACAGTCACGCTGAACCAACCGGACAAGCTCAATTCCATCGGTGTGAGGATGATCCATGAGTTGATGCAGGCTTGTGATGAGATCGAGCAGAGCGGCAAGGCACGCGTGATAGTCTTCACGGGAGCGGGACGCGCTTTCTGCGCCGGGGCCGACCTGGAGGACTTGCAGAAGGCCGCCGCCTCCAAGCCAGCCGACCTGGAGCGGAACCTGAGGCTGTGGTTCATGCTCACCTGGAGAATAAAGAACATCGAGCTGCCCACGATCGCTGCTGTGAACGGACATGCCCTGGGCGGCGGGTTTGCGCTGGCCATTGCCTGTGACATCCGGATCGCTGCCGAGGATGCCAGGGCCGGGACAGTGTTCGTGCAGCGCGGGGCCAGCTCCGCTGACATGGGTGTGAGCTGGATCCTGCCGCGGATCGTGGGGGCCGGGTGGGCTGCGGAGCTCATGTTCACCGGCGATATCATCGACGCCGCCAAGGCGGAGCGGATCGGCCTTTTCAACCACGTTGTCCCGCGCGACCAGTTGATGCAGACGGTGCGCGACATGGCGGTGAAACTGGCTGCCGGTCCGCCACTGGGCCTGAAATTCACCAAGCGCGCCCTCAACCGCTCTATGTGGGAAGGTCTTCAGGGCCACCTGAATCTAGAATGTGCCACGCAGTCCCTGGCTTTCCTTTCCGACGACTTCAACGAGGGTGTGAAGTCCTTTTACGAAAAGAGACCGGCGCAGTTCAAAGGCAGCTAGCTCAGTGACCCGGAGATGCATGGCACCGATCGATCTCGGTCCCCTGTTGTGGTCGGGCAAGCTTTTCCAGGCACTCTGGCCTGTGGGGATTGGCGCTCCTCGTCGGTCCACGGGTATGCTGTCGGTGTCAAGGAGGCGGCATGAAGGATATCTCAGTCGATTTCGTTCAGCAGTTCCGCCAGGACAGAATAGGCAAGGACTGGGATGTATGGCAGCTCAGCCAGTGGATGAAGGCAGAAGAGGCCAGGTTGGAAGCGGACAACCCGGGTCTTTATGATTATATTGTGGGCGTGCTGGCTGGCTTGCGGGAGAGCCTGGACTCCCCTGTAGCGTCTTCGGTGTGTGACCGCCTTTACTTTCACTTCCTGGAGCTGCTGGCCATCGTCCGTGAGCACGAGCAAATCGAGGCCCTGGAAAGCCTGTGGGACCGCGGGCCTGAGTGACTGGCGTCCCGCCGTGAAGCGTTCTCGTCCGGCTATGTCGCCTCCCGTCCTTTCTTGGGCCAGGTCTGGCCCCGGGCTGCGGGCCCCCTTGGACCAGCGATTGACTCCAGAGAAAGCCTGTTCTTGGTTGGGGGCCGGGTCCCCCCCCCCCACCCCACACTCACGTAAAGACTTCGTTACAACGTAACATTGCCGCCAGCCCAACTCATGTTTCCGGCAATGACAGAGATAAGCGACAAATAGCGTGTCGATGCCAATGGCCGTTTGGGGCACCGTCAGGTGGTTGCCATCGCGTTACATATAATGTAAACTCTGTCGCTGGTCCGGTTTGGCGCCTGAGAGACTATCTGCCTTGAGGAGGTGACGAATGAAGCGGGAAGAGAGCGCCTACGTAGCCTTCGGACAGTACTGGATGCAGGCAAGGCATCAGGAGAACACCAGACTGTGGCTGACCAACGTACTCATAGTCATATTTGCCGCCCTGATAGGCGTAACCGCCTGGAGGGGGTCGATCTACTGGTACATACCTTCCTTCGGGTTGGCGCTGGCATTCTTCGGCCTGTTCGCCAACCATGCCCTAAGAGTCCTGTTCATACGTTATTCGAGGGTGGCTGCCACACTGATGGATATTGAGTTGGGCATGGGCGACTACAGGCGGTTTCTTGAAGGAGGGGGAGAACGTGGTCTGAAGGGTGCCTGGGAGACACTATGGACACTCCACGCTGCTTTCGTTGCCTTCTACCTTTTCGCCGTCGCTGCATGGGCAGCCCTCCTGGTCATGACACGGGACATTGCGGTGTGGGCTGTCATCGTCACCTTCTTTGGCACACTTCTGCTTTTCACCATCTTCTACTGGCAGGTGTTGTGGCGCCGTGAGCAGGAGGCCGAGACGCAGGCGATACTGCGGCACAAGCGGGCCAGAGAGAAGAAGCAGGACTGACAACCGGCATCCCTGGTGCCCGGCGACGTCATGGGCTTCCCGGTGCGTCTGTATTCTGGCAGGCTCCTACCGCCTGTCTTGACGCTGCCCGCCGTCAGCCGGAACGATAGCCTCGCGACCCGAAACCCGGCGCAGCCCGGAGAACCCAAAAGAGGCCAGCATCGCTGCTCCACCCAGCAGGATGATCGTTGCACCAGAGGCAACGTCAAACTCGTATGAGAGCCACAGACCGAAGAAAGCAAAGAGGGCGCCCAGCACTGTGGCCAACACCATCATCTTCTTCATGTCGTGGGTCAACTGCCTGGCCACCGCCGCAGGTATAGTGAGCAAGGCAATGACCAGGATGATACCCACCACGCGGATCAATACCACCACGGTCAGCGCGATAAGGCAAAGCAGGAGCAGGTAGAGGCGCTCAACAGGCACTCCCACCACCGCGCCAAACTCCTCGTCGAATGAAAGGGCCAGGAATTCCTTGTAGAGCAGGACCACCGTGACCACAATGACAGCATCCAGGGCTATCATGAGGACCAGGTCAGAGAAAGGCACCGTCAAGATATTGCCGAACAAGTAGCTGAACAGATCAGGTACGTAGCCAGGAGCCAGGCCGATGAAGATGATGCCCATCGCCATCCCGATGGCCCACATGATGCCGATAGCAGTATCCTCAGGCAGCCTGGTCCTCCTCGTCACCAGCCCCATCCCCAGCGCTGAAGCCAGGGAGAAGAGAGCAGCCCCCAGGATAGGACTCAGGCCGACCAGGTAGCCGAGCCCCACCCCGCCAAAGGAGGCATGGGCGATGCCCCCGCTGATGAACACCACCCGCTTCACTACTACGTAGACCCCTATGATGCCGCAGGCTACGGCCGCCAGCACACCGGCTGCTACCGCGTTGCGCATGAAGTCGTACTGCAAAGCATCCAGCATCCTCAGTGCTCCTTCAGCACCCGGTGAGGTACAGTCCCGTGAGCTATCATCTGCACCGGGCACTTGTAGGTGGCCTCCAGGACCTCCGGGGCGATCTCCTCCGAGCCGTGGTAAAAGAGCTGATGGTTGAGACAAGCGATCTTGCTCACATAGACCGAGACGGCACTGATGTCATGCGATACCAGCACAATCGCCATTCTTTGTTTCAGGTTCTCGAGCAGCTCGTAGAACTCGGTCTGCATGGCCGGATCCACGCTGGCCGTGGGCTCGTCCAGCAGCATCAGTTTGGGCTCGGTCACCAGGGCCCGCGCGATGAATACGCGCTGCTGCTCGCCGCCCGAGAGTCTGCCAATCTGCCGCTCCCGGTGATCGAGCATGCCAACAGTCTTCAGCGCATCTTCGGCCTTCTGCTTGTCCGTGCGGCTATACGGCTTGAACAGACCCGCCCTCCCCAGCCGCCCCATCAAGACCACGTCCCACACACTGGCGGGAAAATCAGGATCGAAAAGACTGTGTTGAGAGACGTAGCCGACCTCGTGTCGGCTCATCCGGGGTGGTTTCCCCATTACCCACACCTTGCCGCGGGCGGGCCTGACCAGTCCAAGGATGACCTTGAGCAGGGTGGTCTTGCCTCCCCCATTTGGCCCAATGATGCCCAAGAAGTCGTCGTCTTCTACCGTCAGGTCGACCCCCTCCAGCACCGGTACGCCATCATAGCGGACCCATACGTCTTCTAGCCTGACCACTTCCCTGCCCATATCTACTCCAGAGCCTCAAGGAGCGTGTCCAGGAACGCGCGCATGTTCGAGATGTAGTCCGCTGCCAGCGGGTCAATGTACCTGACCTCTCCTCGTATTGCGCTGGCAATGACCTCCGCCGGCCTGGGGTCAGACAAAGGTGAGGTGAAGACCACCGTTATGTCGTTCTCCTTCGCCTGCTCTATTGTTCGAGTCAGGTCCCCTGTGGGCTCCTTCCCACCTTCCTCAACAGACAGCATGGTGAGGCCGTACTCCGCAGCGAAGTACCCGAGCGAAGGATGATACACCATGAAGGTGCGCTTGCTGACCCCGGCCAGACTCTGCCTGATGCGGCCATCGAGATCCTCCAGCTCCTGGATGTAGGTATCCCGGTTGGCCAAGTAGTAGTCGCGGTTCTCGGGGTCGAGCCGGACAAGTCCGTCGCAGATATTCCGTACCATGATGGCTGCATTTGGAGGGGACATCCATATGTGGGGGTCTGGGCTTCCGCTCTCGCCGTTGTGCTCGCCGTCCATAGGAATCAGTTCCACCCCTTCTGAACAATCGACCAGCACGATGTCCTTGTTCGTCTCCAGCAGGTCGTCCAGTTGCAGGAGCTCGAACTCGATTCCGGAACCGACCTTGGCATACATCTCGGCCTCGGCCACAGCTTTCACCTGGCCGGAGGTCAGACGGCTCTCATGAGGATCACCCTGGGACACGATCACGGTCACATCCACCAGGTCACCACCCACCCTCTGCACGAACTCCTGCAGCGGTGGTATCGTCACCGCCACCCCTATCCTGTCACCGACGCTCGTCCCCGTGACACAGCCGGTCACCACGACCAGGGCCAGGGCGAGGCCCACGGACACCAGCCCAACCACCCGCCTTGGTTGCCTCGCCTGACTGCCACCTCTCACACACACCATCTACTGACCACCCCACATACCGTACGTTCCACCAACCGGCTGGGACAATGTGCTACCCGAGACCGACAGGAAACTCTCTAGGTAAACGTCGCGGCCCGGCAGTCAGGGCACCGTCCAGCGAACTCGAGCAGATGTCCCTCGATCTCATAGCCGGTATCCTCGGCCAGTCTCTTCTCCAGTTGGCCAAGGTCACAGTCACTGAAGTCCACAACCCTGCCACAATCTGAGCACACCAGATGATGGTGGTGCCCCAAAGGACGGCGCAACAGGTAGCTTCGGCAGTTGCCCCCGACGTGCACCTCGCAGATGAGTCCCATATCCGCCAGCAGCGCCAGTGTCCGGTAGACGCTGACCAGCCCTACGCCAGGATGTCGGCGCACCACCTGCTGATGGATCTCACCAGGAGTGAGGTGGTCGCGGCTGCGTGCGATCACATCCAGCACCGCCCTTCGCTGCGTGGTCAGCCTGTACCCCCGCCGCCGCAGCATGGATGCAATTCTCTTTTCCATGTTCTCCGTGCCAGTTAATGAAAATTAGTTTCATTTGCAGTCTAGGACTCCTGCCCGTTCTTGTCAACACTCCGATTTGCCTCGCGTAGGACCAAAGGGTTGGTGGTTGCCTCATGAAGAAGCTAGCGGAAACGGAGGGTGAGCTGGCTAGAGGGTAAGAAGGCGAAGGCTGGCTCGGATGATGAGTATGCAAGCACGGAGGGGGTACACCGGGATAACGAGGCAGAGCTACCGCAGCGCCCGCTGTGGATGACCGGCGTCCGGCCGTGCAGCGCCCGGCCGGGGAAAGATCACTCCTCACCAAAGAAGCGTGGCCGGATGAACACCCAACCCACTACCCCCAGCAGCGCTACCACCACCAGGCCACAGACAAGCCATATCCAGAAAGGCATACCGCCTGCCGCTTGCGTGGTGAACGATGTCTCCTGGGACCAATCGGACCAGGCATTAGCATTGTCGCCGTACTTCACCCTCCAGTAATAAGTTGTCGAAGGGGCCAGCGTTCCGGCCGGAATGGTGAGGCTGGTCAAGGCGGTAGCGTCCACTCCCGTCTCGTAGACTGGGGCCGAGTAGTCCCCTGAGACGTTGGTCAGCTGCCAGAGGGAGGCGAAATGAGTGGAGGTGGCGTCTGGGTCGGAGAACTCCGACGCTACAAGCGTTATGGCCAGGCTAACGTCGGTCGCCCCATTCGCGGGTGACACGTTGGTCGGCGCATCGGGCGGCCGGTTCGGTGCGGACACGGTGGTGAAGAAGTAGGACTCCGTGGGCATGGCTTTCCCGGCCAGGTCGGAAGCGTCCACGGTGACATATATGGTCTCACAATAGCCAAAGGCAGCCGAGGGGCTGTAGGTCAGGGTATAGTCTGCCGGGGAGCCGGTGACGGTGGGGCTAACCTCAGTGCCTCCAACCGTCATGGTAATAGTTGAGATATCAACTCCGCTGCCATCGGCCAGCACATGCACAACGACGCTGGTATTGAGAGGCACCTCCGTTTCACCCGGGGCTGGCGCGTGGCCAGAAGTGTAGGGGGGCGTGGTATCGGGCTCAATAGTGAAGGAGTACGTGCATGTGTCCATGGCGTTGCCCGCCAGGTCGGAAGCATCAACCTCGACCTCGACGACATCGGAGTAGTCGAACCCACCCTTCGGAGTGTACGTCAATGTGTAGTCTGCCGGAGTCCCCGTTATGACCGGGCTTACCGAGACGCCTCCGACGGTCAAGTCGATAGTGTCCTGGGCAACCCCCTCGCCAGCATCGATCAGATGGACAACGATGCTGGCACCGGTGGACACGCCGGTAGCGCCGGGCGACGGCGTTCGCCCCGCCACATGGGGCGGGGTGGTGTCCGGCTCAGTAGCAAAGGAGTAAGAGGCAGTGGCCATCTTGTTCCCCGCCAGGTCTGAAGCGCCCACCTGGACGGTCACCACCCTGCAGTAGCCGAATTCGGTGGCGGGATTGTAGCTCAGAGTGTAGTCCGACGGGGTTCCGCTGATAGCCGGTCTTACCGAGACGCCGTCAACCGTCATGGTGATGGTCGATATGTCCACCCCTATGTTGTCATCCATAACGTGCAGCCGTATGCTGGCATCGACAGCGACTCCGGTCTGTCCAGGCGCCGGGTCTCGTTGGGTGATGTAGGGCGACACGGTATCGGGCTCGGTGGTGAAGGAGTAGGAGTAGGCAGGCATAGCATTCCCTGCCAGGTCACAGGCATTGACGGTGACATCCACCGTCTCGGAATACCCCAGGTTGCCAGGAGGATCGTACGTTAAGGTGTAGTCCGCTGGAGAACCGGTGATGACAGGGGTCACCGCGACGCCTTCCACAGTCATGGCAATGGTGGCGACATCCACTCCTTCGATGTCATCCACAACGTGGAGCAGGATGCTGGTATCCACGGCCACATCGGTGGCACCCGGCGCAGGCCGGTGCCCCGAGATATGCAGCGACGGGGTGGCGGGCTGGGTGGCGAAAGAATACAAACATGTGGCCATGGGGTTCCCGGCCAGGTCTGAGGCGTCGATGGCAACGGTCACTACCTGCGAATAGTCAAAGTCCTCAGCCGGGTTGTAGGTCAGGGTATAGTGAGATGGGGTACCGTTGATGAGAGGGCTGACCTCCACACCTTTGACCGTCATGGTCAGGCTGCTTATGTCCACGCCGTCACCGTCGTCCACGATATCTACCACGATATTGGTGCCCACGGATACGCGTGTTGACCCCGGCGTCGGGTCACGTCGCGACACGTAGGGAGGACTGATATCAGGGGCCGCCTCGGTGGTGAAAGAGTAGGAGTAAGCGGCCATGGCGTTACCGGACAGATCCGAAGCATTGACGGTAACGGTCACCACGCGGGAATAGGCAAGGTTGACTGCGGGGTTATAGGTCAGCACGTAGTCCGCCGGAGTGCCGGTGATGAGGGGCGTTACTTTGACACCGTCCACCGTCATGGCCAGGGTGGTCACATCCACCCCGTCCCCGGTGTCAAGGACGTGTAACACGATGCTGGTGTTCACAGGCACATCAGACTCTCCAGGCGCCGGGCT
Organism: Chloroflexota bacterium; assembly: GCA_003650185.1. Lineage (GTDB taxonomy): Bacteria > Chloroflexota > Dehalococcoidia > UBA2247 > RBG-13-53-26 > B9-G15. Next base: position 8,104 of record QMOF01000011.1, read on the forward strand.
GGGACTGGAGACTGAAGGGGCGGTCGAATCGGGCGCTCCCTGGGTAGTGAAGGAGTAGGTGGCTGTGGCCATGGCATTGCCTGCCAGGTCTGAAGCCGTAACGCGAACGTCCACGACCTGGGAGTAGTCGAAATCGAGCGCCGGGTTATACGTCAGGGTATAGTCCGCAGGAGTACCAGTGATAACCGGAGTTACCGGTTCACCCTCGACCGTCATGGTTATGGTGGCCATGTCCACTCCGTCGCCATCGTCGACCACATGCACCACCACATTGGTGCTGATGATGACGCCCGTCTGGCCCGGCGACGGGTCATGGCCCGCCGTATGCGGTGGGTCGGTATCTGGTGCCGCCAGGGTAGCAAAAGAGTAGGTGGCGGTGGTCATGGCATTGCCCGCCAGGTCCGAGGCGTCGATTTTCACCGTGACCACTTGAGAGTAGTCGAAATCGACCGGAGGGTTGTAGGTCAGGGTGTAGTCCGCCGGGGTGCCGGAGATACTCGGTCCCACCACGACCCCGTCAACGCGCATCGTCAGGGAGGCAATATCCACCCCGAGACCGTCGTCCAGAACATGGGCCACGATGTTGGTGGCAATGACCACGTCGGCCTGCCCGGGCGACGGATCGTGCTGTGACACATACGGCGGGGTGGTGTCTGGTTCGGTGGTGAAGGAGTAGCGCAGTGTAGGCATGGCGTTGCCCGCCAGGTCCGACGCGTCAACGGTGATATCCACTACTTGCGAATAGCTGAAGGCAACGGCGGGAACGTAGGTCAGGGTGTAGTCCGCCGGTGTCCCGGTGACGATCGGGCTGACCGACACGCCCTCAACGGTCATGGCTAGGGTGGTGGCATCCACGCCCTCGCCATCGTCCAGGACATGGATAACCACGCTGGTGTCAACGGCCACGCCGGTCTCTCCAGGAGCCGGGTCAGAAACCGAGGTGTACGGTGCAGGGGTATCGGGCTGGGTGGTGAAGGAATAGGAGACTGTGGGCATGGCATTGCCCGCCAGGTCCGACGCGTCGATGGTAACATCCACCACCTGGGAATAGCCAAACGGGGGAGAAGGGCTGTAGGTAAGGGTATAGTCCGTGACGGTGCCGTTGATCTGTGGAGTTACCGAGACGGCCTCGACAGTCATGGCTATGGTACTTATGTCTACGCCATCATCATCGAGCACATGGGCCGTGATGCTGGTGGAGACGGGCACCCCGGTCGCTCCCGGCGCCGGGTCGCGCCCGGAAACGTAGGGCGTAGTAGTATCGGCCTCCGTGGCGAAGTAGTAAGAGACCCCGGACATAGCATTGCCCGTCACGTCGGAAGCAGTCACAGTCACATTCACTATGTGAGAGTAGCCGAAGTCAACGGCAGGGTTGTACGTCAGGGTGTAGTCCGCCGGGGTACCCGAGATAGCCGGGTTGACTGGTGCGCCATCCACCAACAAGCTGATGGTGGCCAGGCTGACTCCCTCGCCATCGTCCTTTATGTGAAGCACGATGTTGCTGTCTATGGCCACGCCGGTCTGGCCGGGCGCCGGGTCACGCCCGGTGACATATGGCGGCGTGGTGTCAGCCTGAGCCGTGAAGACGCTGTCCGCCAGGGCCACCTGGCTGCGGCAAGGGAGCGGACCCAAAGGGAGCAAGGCAACCAGCAGCGCTTCGACAAGCAGGACCGCCACTGCGTTCCAGACAACCCGTAGGTTCTTGTTCATCAGTACCCCACTAACCTTGGCCCACCATTCCCCGCGATGCCTGATCACAGCAGCCCATGCGGGTGTGCGCTCCAGCCCCACGGCCCGCAAGCGAGACAACGGCGTGAACCGCGCAAAATGGGCACTAGCCACCGGTGTACCAGGTGCCTTATGTCAAACGATCATAAGACCGAGGTTACTTCGGAGCAACGGGGGCTCTACCAACTTTCCACAGGTGCAGCCACCCAAATGGACTGACACAGGCCGCCCGCAGGACCAGGAACCCGGCTGAACGAGCTCGCCCGGCTTCGGGGCGCCGGGTGCGCCATGTTCCCAGCAGACCACCACACTGATGCGCCTTGACGCTAACCTCCCATGCGTGGTAAGATCGCGGGGCTGGTCGATATAGTAGGCGTGACAATCTGGTTTGCTTGTCTTGCTGTGTTCGAGCCTTTGCGCTTGCGCCGTAAGTTGAGCGAACAAGCAAGGAGGAAAGATGCTGAGGGTAACTAGTGATGCGGCGCAAGAGCTGCAGCGGCTTCTAGAGGCCCATGCCACTGATTCAAGCCAGGTCTTGAGGTTCGACGCGACTAGCGAAGGCTTCAGCCTCGGAATAGGCCCACACATGGAAGGGGACGAGGTCATCGAAAACGAAGGCATCCCCGTTCTGCACATATCTGCCGAGCTAAGCAGGGTTATGGCCAGCGTCGACATAGTGTTGGACCGCGTCGAGACCCCGGAAGGGCCTCGACTGACCGCATCCAAAGGGGAAGAAGCTCCACCACAAGGCCCAGCGGGAGAGCAGGGAAACGAGGAGCATCCAGGCGAACAGTAGCTTCAACAACTAGCCACGGACCCGAACGTGGGTCAGTGTGCTCAGACTTGGGAGCCGACGGATAGCATCGCATCGGGGCAGCCTTCGGTTGCGACCGAGCGCACTACCGGAAGCAAACGGTTCGTGGGGGTGGCGGTTACGTGGTACCGCACGTCCCCTGGCTGCGTACCATCAGAACAGGCACGCTGCTGGAGTGAAGGACCTTGTCGGCCACGCTCCCCAGGACCCAACGGCTCACACCTGAGCGACCGTGGGTGGACATAATGATGAGGTCCACCCCACTCTCGCTGACATAGTTGGCCAGTTCATCAGCAACATGTCCATAGAGCACCCTGATCCCGACCGAGGCTTGCCCGCAGTTGAGGCGCTGGGCGACCTGCTCAAGGTAGCATACCTGGTTCTCCATGATTGACTCTTCCAGACGCCGCCGCTCCGCTGGTTCAAACATGGACTCCAGGCCGCCACGTATGTGAAGCGGTTCGAGCACGGAGACCAGGGTTACCCGGCGCGCGCCACATCCTGTGGCAATAGCCTGCACGTGGGGAGAAACACACTCCGCCAACTCCGATCCATCCAGAGGGACCATTATGTGCTGGTACATGCGCCTCCTTTCGGCCAGCCAGAACCTATGAAGCATCGAGCGCCGCTGATGGACTGTAGCCCGGCACCTACGATGAAGAGACCTATCATGGAGCGTAACAGCCGCGCACCAACACGTGGTGCAGTCAACGAGCTGTACCCGATTGTAGCCCATTTCTCACCGGCGTTCCAGTGGAGTGCATAGCACATCCCAGAGTCAGTCCCATCAGCACTACGTGACCCGGTATGCTGGCTTGATGCGCGCCCGGAAGACCGGCGCAACGGCAAGACGCCTGGTTGAGCCTCAGTAGCTGTGGGGTGGAGTCCGCCTGCCGTGTGCCGCCGCCCTGACTCCAATTGACTTGGCCTGCACCAGTTGCTAGGCTTAAGCCGAAGTGGCACTGACTCTGCCTGATCATGCCTGTCAAGGTATGGGCCCGCTTGTCAGAAGGCCTAACCCTTGCATGGCGTTGGCCAGCCAGGACCTGGCATGGAAATAGCACCGGGCGTCTACCTCCTGCGGGTGCCTCTGCCCGTCAGTCACCTCGATTACCTCAACTGCTACCTGGTCGAGGGCAAGAACGGCTGGCTCATGGTGGACACCGGCTGGTACACCCAACAGTCTTTTCAGGCCTTGCAGAACGGGCTGCGAGACCTGGGGCTGGACTTCTCGGACATAGCCACCATCGTGGTAACGCACGTTCACCCAGACCACTTTGGCCTGGCAGGAAGAATCAAGCAGGTCTCACCCCACACCCGGCTGCTGGCCCACAAGTGGGAATGGGCACTCATCGAGTCCCGCTACATAAGGTTCGGCGAGTTGCAGCAGCAGATGGGAGGCTTGCTGCGCCGACACGGAGTGCCCGAGCCAAAGCTCCCTGCCATGCAGGCCGCCTCTCTGCCAGTGATAGAGTTCGTCAGCATCACGATGCCGGACGAGCCCCTCTACGGAGGCGAGACCATCTGCACAGGGCGCTACGAGCTGGAGGTTATCTGGACGCCGGGACACTCATCGGGACACATCTGCCTCTACGAGCCGACCCACGGTCTCCTTTTCTCCGGCGACCACATACTCCCAGGTATCACGCCCAACGTGAGCTACCACGTCCAGTCGGGCGACAACCCCCTGGGCGACTTCCTCTATTCCCTCCAGAAGCTGCGCAACCTCCCTGCCGACCACATTCTCCCGGCGCATGAGCACGTCTTCTCCGGTCTGTCGCGCAGGATCTCCGAGATACTGGAGCACCATGAGAGACGCAAGGAGGAAATCCTCTCCCTCATCCACCGGGAGCCGGGCGCGGCCTACGACGTCTCCTCCAGGACCACCTGGGACATCCCGGACCTTTCCTGGGACGAATTCCCACCCCAGCTACAGCGGATTGCCATCACCGAGACCATTGCCCACCTGGAATACATGCGCTGGGAGGGGAGGGTCAGACGGATACAGCATGAAGGCCTCATTCTGTATGGAGCAGCCTGAAGCCCCCAGGCTGAGGCCAGGCCGGGGCCAGACCGGACTCTGGCCGGGAGCGTGAGCGCAGGTGGCAGTAGTCGAGACCGAGGGCCTGACCAAGGCCTATGATACCACCATCGCCGTAGATGACCTCACCTTGCAGGTCGAGGAGGGCGAGGTGCTGGGACTGCTCGGCCCCAACGGCGCCGGCAAGACGACAACCATCCGTATGCTGGCGGGCATCATAGCGCCCAGCGCGGGCCGTGCCTGGGTGGCTGGCCTGGACCCCTGCCGCGACCCAGAACGACTTCATGAGATGATTGGCGTGCTGCCCGAGTCCCCGGGTTTCTACGGCCGCCTCAGCGCCTGGCGCAACCTGGAGTACTTCGCCGGCTTCTACACGGGACTTGACGTTGCCGGCCAGGTGGAGAAATACCTCAAGGCTGTGCGCCTCTGGGACCAGCGAGACGAAAAGGTCGGCACCTTCTCCAAGGGGATGAAGCAGAGGCTGGCAATCGCCAGGGCGCTGCTGCATGAGCCCAAAGTGCTCTTCCTGGACGAGCCAACAGCGGGGCTCGATCCCGCAGCAGCACGCGAAGTGAGGGCAACCATCGAGCGTCTGGGTCGCGAGGGCCGCACCATCCTTCTGTCCACCCACAACCTCGCTGAGGCGGAGCTACTCTGCCGCCGCGTCGCCATACTCCAGACCCGGCTTCTGGCCCTGGACACGTCGGAGAACCTGCGACAACAGGTGTTCCGCCCCGAGACGGTGGTGGAGATGCAACACGTGGGAGACCTGGTGTTAAAGGCTGTGAGGAGCCTGCCCTACGTGGAGAACCTTCAGCAGGAAGAGGACCGCCTCATCGTGCAACTGCGCAGTCCGGAGACTGCCCAGGCCGACCTGGTCGACTGCATCGTCAAGGCCGGGGGCAAGGTCAGGGCGGTGAGCCAGAGGATCCACTCTCTGGAGGAAGTCTACTTCAGCCTCATCGCAGAGGAGGAAGGCGATAACCGCTAGGCGCATCAGGAACGTCCTGGTCAAAGAATGGCAGTTGATGCTCAGCGATCTGAACAGCGTGCTGTTCGTCACCTTGCTGCCCTTGATCATCGTGGCGCAGGCGGTGGTCGTCATATGGCTGGTTGCCCATTTCGGCAGCGACAGCATTCCCGCGAACCAGGTATTCCAGACCGCGCTGGAGAAGCTGGCCGAGGCCGTGCCTGCATCGGCAACACTGTCCGACGCGGAGCGACTTCAACTGCTGCTCCTGAGCCAGTTCAACTTCTATCTCTTGCTCATCCCGGCCATGATCGCTATCGGGTTCGCCACTTTCAGCATCGTTGATGAAAAGCTGTCGCGCAGCCTGGAGCCGCTTCTGGCCACGCCTGTAAGGACGTGGGAGCTCTTGCTTGGGAAGGCCCTGTCCGGGGCGATCCCGGCGCTCCTGGTTACCTGGGTCTGCGCCGGATGCTTTCTGCTGTGCACGGTGCTTCTCGGATGGGGACACCTGCTCAGCCTGATGATAACGCCGTCGTGGTTCCTGACCATGTTTCTGCTTACGCCGACGGTGGCCTTGCTGAGCTTCATCCTGGGCATAATCGGTTCGTCGCGGGCAAGCGACTCTAAGAGCGCACAGAACCTGGCTGTACTCATAGTCATTCCTGTCCTGGTAATCATCGGCGTGCAGCTTACCGGGCGTATCTGGTTCACCACGCTGCCGACACTGCTTCTGGCGCTGGGAGTCGGGCTGGTCGATGTGCTGGGCCTGCTCGTTGCCACCCGCCTTTTCCAGCGGGAGTCCATCGTGGTGAAGTGGCGCTAGCGGCCGGCCAACGATGCCTGGCTCATCCCGCCAGGTGGTCACGGCCAGGTGCCGGGCGCGACCGGTGCTCAGGGAAGTCCAGGGCCTGTAGCCCGAAGTGAAACAGTGAAGTGACGTTGCTCGGAGGATTCAAGCAGTGCACCAGCAATCGGATAGTGAAAGGTCCAATGAACTGGAACATGTTTTCTACCCGCGGTCCGTGGCTGTCCTCGGCGCTTCCACGGAGGAGCAGAAAGTAGGCTCCCGCTGGATGATGGCCTTTCTCAGCGACCGCTTCCAGGGTGAGGTCTACGGCGTAAACCCCGGTGGCGGGGAGGTCTTTGGCCGGAAGCTATATCCCAACCTGACGTCGATCCCGGGGCCGGTCGACCTGGTGGTCGCCTGCATACCGCGAGCGCAGGTGCTGGAGGCACTTGATGACTGTGCCGCCAAGGGCATCAAGGCCATTCAGTTCTTCACCGCGGGGTTCAAAGAGACAGGCGACCAGGGATGGGCAGAGGTGGAGCAGGAGATGGTTCGGCGGGCCAGGCGCGGCCGGTTCAGGATCATCGGCCCAAACTGCTTTGGTGTGTACTGCCCCGAGCACGGAGTGCCCTACGGGCCGTGGATACCCTCGGGGAAGGTGGGACGTATCGGCTACATCTCCCAGAGCGGCGGTCACGCTGGCAAGATGCTGGAGATTGGTCTCACCCGTGGCATCAGCTTCAGCAAGGTAGTCAGCATGGGGAACGGTTCTGACCTCGGCAGCGCTGACTACCTCGATTACCTGGCCGCCGACGCCAAGACCGAGATTATCGGCATGTACCTGGAGGGCCCGCCGGACAGTCGCAGGCTGTTTGAGTCGCTCCGGGCTGTCTCTCCAAACAAGCCGGTGGTGGTCTGGAAGGGAGGTAACACGGAGGCAGGAGCCAAAGCTATCGCCTCCCATACCGGCGCCCTGGCCGCATCCGGCAGCGTGTGGTCGGCAGCACTGGGACAGGCAGGCGCTATAGAGGTCCGCGGCCTGGACGAGCTTGCCGACACCCTGCTGCTGCTTCAGAACGTCGGCCGCCTCGACAAGAGCAACCTAGGCATAGTCTGCGGCCTGATCGACGGCGGTGGCGGCGAAGCGGTGCTTACCGGGGACGCCTGCGCCTGGCTTGGCCTGAATGTTCCCAACTTCACCGAGAAGACCAGCAGAGCGCTGCTCGACCTTCTCGGGCAGGTGGGCAGTGTGCTCTGCAATCCGGTGGACATCAGCCAGCGCTGGGGCGATCCACGGGTCCTGGAGCAGACCATGGAGCTCATCACGGCGGACCCGAACATCGACCTGCTGCTGGTCTACCAGAATGCCGATATACTGGCGAGGTTCCTGCCCCCGGATATCGTCGACGACTTGAACAGCGTTATCATCAGCTTTGCCTTGAGGCGAGAGAAACCGGTAGTGGTGGTACTGCCGCCCGGATCCGTGGAGACGAGGCGGCTGGAAATCGAGTCCCGCCTGGCCCAGGAGGGAATATGCGTCTATCACTCTGTGGACCGGGCCGCCAGGGCCATCTACAACGTCCGCCGCTACTGCGCCATGCAGCGGGCCAGGTCCGTCGTTGGCTGACACGTGCAGCAGCCTACGCCCAGGCCGCTGAATGAGACCGACAGCTTGATTCATTCCGTGAGGAGGTGAGACGAGAGATGAAGCTTGGCATAGTCTCTGACACGCACGACAACCTGCCCATGATCGCCAGAGCAGTGGAACTGTTCAACCGCGAGAAGGTAGACCTGGTGGTCCACGCCGGGGACTTCGTGTCGCCGTTCACTGCCGACAGGCTCCAGGGACTCCAGGCGAGACTGGTCGGGGTATTCGGCAATAACGATGGAGACAGGCCACTCCTTGTCCGCAGGTTCGAGTCAATCGGCGAGATACGCGACGACCACTGTGAGCTGGAGCTTGACGGCAGGAAGATCGCGGTGATGCACCAGCCCAGGTTCCTCGAGGCGCTCGTCGTCAGCGGCAGGTATGACCTGATTATCTATGGACATACCCACCAGGTCGATATCCGGCGCGGCTCCACGGTAGTCGTCAATCCAGGCGAATGCGCCGGTTGGCTGACGGACATGCCAACGGTTGCTGTTATCGACCTGACCACGATGGAGCCATCGCTCTTTCCCTTGTAGCCCAAGGCGCTTCCATAGAAGGCAGACTCAGGCCGGCCCCCATTGTTTGGGTGCGGCTGCGAACACCGCTATAATGGACGCGGTGCTAATTTGACCTAAGGAGGTAACCAGATGACAGAGAGCGACGTCTACGAACGCCTGGCCGACATGGAAGAGAAAGAGGACGTGGTCGGCATACCGAAGACCCCTGCTTTCCTGAAGCTCCTTCGTCTTCAGTTCACACCCGAAGAGGCCCGATTGGCCGTCGAAATAGGTCTGACAGGAGGCACGCTGGAGCAGATATCCCAGAAGACCGGCATCGACAAGTCGTCCCTGAAACAGAAGCTCCTCACCATGGCCGACAAGGGGACGGTATTCTACGATCCAGCCCTGGAGGAGCCGGTGTACAAAGTGGTGGGAAGCGCTGCGCCGGGGCTCGTGGAGACGGGCCTCTGGGGCAACATCAAGTACCCTTTCACCGTTGAGCTCGGCAAGGCGCTGTACACGGTGCTGCAGGAGTGGTCAACCCAGAAGCTGTGCACCCTGGGGTTCCCTTTTGCACCCGTATGGGCCGCCCTAGACGCGCTGCCCTCGGATGCTCAGCCTTCTGAGAACCTTGCCGAAGTCCTCAAACCAGAAGGCCACTGGAGCGTATCCCCCTGTCCCTGCCGTCTTTCCGGTTGGCTGGTCGGGATGGAACCCCGCTGCGAGCACCTGCTGGAGACCTGTCTCCACTCCGGTGCTCTCAGTCGATGGACGGTGAAGCACGGGCTGGCCCGCGAGCTAACGTATGAGCAGATGGTAGACCTGCTGCGAAGAGCAAGCCAGGACGGCCTGGTACAGACCCTGAACATACAGAACTGCGTGTGCAATTGCTGCCGCGACTGCTGTCCCATCTTTGCTGGCCTCAACAAACAGGGTGTGCAAACGCTGATACCGTCACCCTTTGTGGCCCAGGTGGACGAAGAAGCGTGCAGCGCTTGCGGTGATTGCGCCGACCGTTGCCCCGTGGGCGCTGTAACGGTCGATGGGTTCGCCAGCGTCGATGCGGGCAAGTGCCTCGGTTGCGGCGTGTGCGTCACCGGCTGTAGCACAGGGGCGCTAAGCCTGGCAAGACGGGCCGCGACTTCATAGAGCTACCCAGCGCACCCAGCGGGCCATCGGGGAAGGCGGCTTGGCAGGATACCGCGGTCGTGTGCCTCACGCCGGAGGCTTGTTAGCCAAAGCCCCTGACATAGTCCACCAGGTCTCCCTGCTCAAAGCCCAGCCTGGCGAGCATCCTCTTGAGAGCGTCGTCGTTCTGGCGTACCATGAGCCGACACTTGATGCCCCGCCGGCGGCACGCCTCGATGAAGGACTCCATCAGCGCACTGCCGACGCCCCGACCCTGATAGTCCGGGTCGACCCCGATGATGTTGATCCAGCCACTCAGGGGCAGGGCATATTCGGCGCCCATGATGACCCCTATGATAAAGCCGACGACCTTGCCGTCTACCTCGGCCACGAAGGAGAGCGGCGGATAGTAGGTCCTGAAGTGACTACTGACCTTCTGGGGCCAGCTCACTGCTCGCTGCTTCCCCACGATCCGTCTGTCTATCTCGACCATGGCGGCCATATCGGTATTTGTGATTGTGCGGATTCTGACCGCTTCAACTGGCTGCATGCTTAACACCTCGCCCGCGTGCATCCTGACATTACCACGTTTGCTCCGCACCGTCCAGTGTGGGGCAACGGCTCTTGTGCTACCCGCCCGCCGCGGCCGCGGGCAAGGGTTGAGCAACGACCCTGGGGCCAGGTGGGCTCCGGTACTCCAGCAGCACGAGCCCGAACACCAGGAGAGACGCAAAGTAGAAATAGCACGAATAGCTGCGCCAGGCGAAGAAGAAAGGAAGCGCGGCCAGCACCAGGCCCACGTAAGGATACCTGTACCCGGTGCGATAGTACCACAGCGCCCCTAACGCCAGGACGACAGCCTCCATAATCATGAATATGACGGGGTTCGGGGGGAGAATCCCGGCTATAGAGAATGCCACCACCCCTACACCCCGAGGAAACATCGGATCGAGGACGGGCGCCATGACGCCCTCCAGCCAGTGCTGCGAAGCGTCAAAAACAAAAGGCATGTTTATGATGGCAAATACACCCATCATCGTACTCACCGAGGCAAACACCGGCCTCCAGCCCCGTTCCCGAAGGAGCAGAATGAGGAAGAATACAGCATAGATCCAGGCGATCTGCTTGGTGGCAGCAGCCAGCCCCACGAAAACGGAGGCCAGCAGCAGGCGCGACCGCAGCATCCAACCCAACAAGACGAACAGGACGTAAAGGGTGTCGGTCGTACCCGTGGCGATGAGATTCCACAGCACCACGCTGACCAGGAACGCGACCACCGCCCAGGGACGTAAGGCCGACGGGGCTCGCCACAGCACAATGCCTGCCGCAGCTAGAGCGCAAATCAGATAGAAGATCCTCAAGTCCTCCAGGCCAAGGGCCACGAAAGGTGTCTGAAACAGGAAGGAGCCCGCCGGGTAGCTTACCTTGGACTCAAACTCCGCAGGTGGACCGTTCCCCAATTCCCTGGCCTCGCGCAGCACGTCGTTTAGTTCATCCTCCGAAGGATAAGGGAACACCTCGGCGAAATCGCCCTTCTTGAGCGGGGTAACAGTAGCAGCAGGAAGACCCCGCTCGTCCAGGGCAGCAACGATGTCAGCCTCGGTGTAGGGGTTCTCCCCTTCGAGCAATCTCTCGCTGGCCTGGTGGCTCATCGCGGTAGCGTCGTTGTAGCGGAAGTAACCTGTCACTTCGTCGGTCAGTCGCGTCCCCCTCAGGGTGCCCGTTTCCAGCAGGTGCAAGCCCAGCAGCTCTGCAATGCCTACAGCAGCCAGCAACACCGTGACCACTACCACCCCCCGCTTGAGCTGTCTCAGCCACGGCCGCAGCCACCTGTCCACGGGAGGCACCGCCATGAGGAAGATGAGGGCAAACCAACTAAACCACAGTGCCATGCAAAGCCCGATGATAGCCACGTTACCCCCGCGACCGAAGACCCAGTAGAGAGACTCCGCCAGTAGCTGGAGGGGCATGGCCAGGAAGAGTAACGTCAGCCGCGGTGGCACGGCTTCCGTTGCTTCCCATATCTTCGGAATCCGCAGTGATTGAACAAGAGCGCCCATCACGTCGTGCCCAATGTCAAAATAGAAGCCGACCCGCTCCTGCTCCCCGGTTGCAGCCAACCTGAGCCCATGCCTTCGAGCTTAGCAGCAGTGCTCAGTGCCAGGACTTTCGGCTGGTCAATACATGGGGCAAGTGCCACAGTCTCAGCAGTTGGCCTTGCGGCCGAGCCCCTGGACCAAG
>QMOF01000012.1 GCA_003650185.1 Chloroflexota bacterium
ATACCCAGCGAGTCAGATTTCTTGACGTCGAAGCCAGCCCGCAAAGCTATCTCAGCCAGGGCATCGCTGGCCAGCATGACACCTTGCCCCCCCACCCCTGCCATCAACACGTCAGTCCTCATTTCCCTCAACCACGCTGATGGCCCGCCGGTGGCACACTTGCAAGCAGAGGGAGCACCTGTCCCCTACGCAAAGCAGGCCATCTATTCTGATCTCATCCCCGTCCCGGGTTATGGCAGCGCAACCCACGCGCAGGCAGTTGAAACACCTGTCGCACTTCTCCGGGTCCACCACCAGCGGCTTGCCCTTTTCCCTGACCCGAAGCGGACAGTCGCCCCGTATCACGATCACCGAGGGCTCGTCCGATTCTACGCATCGCTTGACCGTGGTCTCAATCAGCGGCAGATCGAAGGCGTGCACCACATTGACATCCCGAACCCCAACACCCCGGGCCAGGTCCTCTATCACCACCCTGGGGACCTTCTCCCCCCTGGCAGATATGCCAGTACCAGGGTGTCCCTGGTGCCCGGTCATGGCGGTGGTATTGTTGTCCAGGATGATCACCGTGCCGCGCCCCTTATTATACACGACATCCACCAACCCTGTAATGCCCGAGTGCAGAAAAGTGGAGTCCCCTATCACGCTTACCGTCCTGTTGGCTACCCCGGCTTTCTCCAGCCCGTGGGCCTGGCCGATGCTGGCCCCCATGCAGGCGCAGGTGTCCAGCGCCAGAAGCGGCGGGTAGACCGCCAGCGTGTAGCACCCGATATCGCTGGCGGCTATCAGGCCCTGGCGCCTGTACCGGTCCGGGCCGGGCTTCTTGGCAGACAGCCCGTCCTCGGGCACCGTGTGATAGAACCCCAGTCGCTTCAGAGTGTACGATATGGGCGCATGGGGGCAGCCCGGACACAGCAGCGGAGGGCGTACCGGTAGCTGCTGCTCCGTCTTCTTGCTCGAGGAGACTACGCTGGGCGCGGGCAGAAGGCCCGCCTCCATCGCCCGCTGCTCCAGAATCTCGGGGGTCAACTCTCCGGTAATGGGCACCAGTTCCTTGCCCATCACTTCTATGCCCATTGCCCTGAGCTGCTCCTCTATGAAGGGGTCAAGCTCCTCGACCACCACCAACCTGTCCACCGCCGAAGCAAATTCCCGGATGAGGCTGGCCGGAAGGGGATAGGTGGTCACCAGCTTGAGCAAGCTGGCCTTCGGGAAGACTTCCCGGGCATACTGGTAGGCAGCCCCAGCCGAGATGATGCCAAGGGTGCGGTCCTCCAGGACCATCTCGTTGAAAGGGAATGTCTCCACGTAGGACGACATCTTGCGTATGCGCTCCTCCATCAGCGGGTGCCTGGGACGGGCATTGGAGGGTACCATGACAAACTTGTGGGGGTCACGGATGAAGCGGGGAGACTTCCTCTTGATTTGCAGGCTCTCGCTCACCTCGGCCACGGTCTTGCAGTGTGAGATGCGGGTGGTGCTGCGGAAAAGGACCGGCGTGTCGAACTCCTCGCTGATGTTGAAAGCCCACTCCATCAGGCTGTACGCTTCCTGGCTGTCACTGGGCTCCAGCATGGGCACTTTGGCAAAGCGAGCATAGTGACGGTTGTCCTGCTCGTTCTGGGAGCTATGCATGCCGGGGTCATCGCAGCAGACCACCACCAGCCCTCCCCTTATTCCTGTCACCGAAGCGGCGAAGAAGGGGTCAGCAGCGACATTCAGCCCCACATGCTTCATAGAAGCCATGGCTCTCACCCCGCCGTACGAGGCGCCCATGGCCACTTCCATGGCTACCTTCTCGTTGGTGGACCACTCAACGTAGACATCGCCCATCCGGGCCAGGTTCTCCAGTATCTCGGTGCTGGGGGTCCCAGGGTAGGCAGCCGCAACGCTGACCCCTGCATGGTAGGCTCCCAGAGCAATTGCCTCGTTGCCGGATAGCAGTCTCTTCATTGTGCCAACCCCCTTGTCAACCCCTGGTCTTGCCCAGGTACGCTTGTACTACCTCGTCGTTGCCCAGCAGTTCTCGCGAGCTGCCCTCGATGACTATGCGCCCTCTCTCCATGACATAGCCCCTGTCAGCAATCTTGAGCGCAGCAGCGGCATCCTGCTCGATAAGGAGTATGGTGAAACCCTCGTCCCTCAGCCTGGCCAGGAGGCGAAGGATGTCCTTTACCAGATTGGGCGCCAAGCCCAGCGAGGGTTCATCGAGAAGGAGCATTCGCGGCGATGACATCAGCGCCCGGGCTATGGCCAGCATTTGCTGCTCACCCCCGCTCAAGCTGCCCGCCTGTTGCCTTTGCCGCTCACGCAGTACGGGAAAGAGATTGAACACCATGTCCAGATTCGACCGGACATCAGGGCGGCGGAGAAACCAGCCGATATAGCCGAGAGTGCTCAAATGATTCCTGGAGCACTGGGAGTAAGCACCCAGGGTGAGGTTGTCCATCACCGACATAGAGCCGAAGATCTGCCGTCCTTCGGGGATGTAGCTGATGCCCAGCCCGACGGTCCTGTGAGGCTGCAGCCCCGAAATCTGCCGATCGTCCAGCCAGATACTGCCGCTCTTGATGGGCACCACCCCTACTATGGAGTTCAACAGGGTCGTCTTGCCAGCACCGTTGGCGCCGATCAGGGTAACGATCTCTCCATCGTTCACGGTGAGAGATACCTCCCGGAGCACCGTGACCCGGCCGTAAGCTGCGGTGGCCTTCTCAACTCTGAGCACTATTCCACTTCCTCACCAAGATAGGCAGCGATGACTCTCTTGTCCCTCTGTACCTGGGAGGCAGTGCCCTCGGCTATCTTCCGGCCGGAGTCCAGGACGATAACCCACTCGGCAATGCCCATCACCAGGTCCATGTCATGCTCAACGAGAACGGTGGTTATGCCCATTTCCCGAATCCGCCGAATGAGGTCACCCAGCTCCTGTTTCTCCAGCCTGTTCAGCCCGGCGCCGGGCTCGTCAAGAAGAAGGAGCTTGGGCTCGGTGGCCAGGGCCCGGGCTATGGCCAGCAGTTTCTGCTGGCCCAGCGGCAGGCTGAGGGCGTCCCGCTGGGCGTAAAGGCCCAATCCCACCAGGTTGAGGTACTTGATGGCATTCAGAGTGATTGTTTCCTCCTCACGCCGAGACTTGGGCAGGCGCAAAGCAGCCTCCAGGAAGCCGTAGCGGCTCCGAGGGTGTTGTCCTGACATCACGTTTTCCAAAACGGTCATATTGCCGAACAGGAGGACATTCTGAAAGGTACGGGCGATGCCCAGCGCGGCCCTCTTGTGAGTTGGCATGTTGTCCAGGGGCACGCCATCAAAGCGTATCTCGCCGCTGCTCACAGGGTATACGCCAGTGATCAGGTTAAACAGCGTAGTCTTTCCTGCCCCATTGGGCCCGATGACGGCAGTGACTCTGCCTGCCTCAATGCCCACGTCCACGTTGTCCACAGCCACCAGGCCGCCGAAAGCCTTGGTTACACCCCTGGTTTCCAGGATAGGGCCACTCATGCCTCAGCTCCTCTTTGCCTATGGGTGAGCCGCCATCGCTCGTAAGCCTCCTTCAGGGCGACGAACAGACCCCTGGGCATGAAGACCATCACCAGTACCAGGATGAGCCCATACACAATGACATCCCATTCACCAAATCTAAGCAGGATCTCGTCACTGAGAATACGTACCGTGGCAGCGCCGAAGATGGCCCCCCAGACGCTGGCCAGCCCACCCACCACCGCCATCACCACCACCATCACCGAGAACAGGAAGCCAAACGGAGAGGGGTTTACATAGGTGATGTGATGGGCATAGAGGCTGCCCGCCAGGGAGGCATACACAGCGCTCAGCACAAATACCTTCACCTTGAACTGCGCTACGTTGATGCCGACAGATTCAGCGGCAGACTCGCTGCCGTGGACCGCTCGCAGTGCCCGGCCAGTGCGCGATCTAACGATGTTCTGCGAGACCAGCAGGA
Source organism: Chloroflexota bacterium (assembly GCA_003650185.1). Classification (GTDB taxonomy): domain Bacteria; phylum Chloroflexota; class Dehalococcoidia; order UBA2247; family RBG-13-53-26; genus B9-G15. The sequence goes on from QMOF01000012.1 coordinate 3,956, forward strand.
CTGCCAGGCAGAAGAACCAGACCAGGAAATAGCGCCTGAAGGGACTATCGAAAGTGAAACCGCCAATGGAGAGATACGGTATGCCCGTGATCCCCGTTGGCCCACCGGTGAACTGGTCCAGTTCCCTGAACAAGACGGCCATGATTATGCCCAGGCCGAGGGTGGCCAGGGCCAGGTAGTTGCCTCTCAGCCTGAAGATGGGAAAGCCGATGGCGTAGGCAAAGCCACCGGTTGCCAACGCTGCTACCAGCATTGCCAGCCAGGGATTGAACCCATGGGTCTTGGTAAGAACGGCCGAGAAATATGCACCCAGGCCGTAGAAGGCGGCTTGTCCCAGCGATATCTGGCCTGTGTAGCCCATGAGGAGGCACAGGCCAACCGTGACCATGGTGTGAATGCCTATGAAGATGAGGATGACAGTGTACTGTCCCAGAAACCATTTGAAGGGGATGATTATCAAGAAGAGCAACAGCGCCGCGATGGCAAGATAGCTCCACTTGCCCCTCACCCGGGATAGCATCAGCTTGCTGCCTCCTGAGCAGCCCCCCTGCTTGACCGAAAGAATAACACCAGCAACAGCACCAGCATGGCAATAACGTCCTTGTAGGCTGAGGCGAAGGGGCCCCAGTCAAGTACCACTACCATGGCCTCAGCGATTCCCAGTATGACACCCCCGACCACGGTGCCCACCTGGCTCCTGAAGTCGCCCACAGCCGCCGCCACAAAGCCCTTCAGCCCCAGCGTCAGCCCCATTCGAAAGTGGGGTGCAGTCAGGGGCGTTATCACTGCTCCACCGATGGCCCCCAGAGCGGCCGCCAGCGCGAAGCTGGTAAATGCCATGGACCTGGCGTCTATGCCGACCAGGCTGGCGGCCTGCCGGTTTATGGAGCACGCTTTCAGGGCCTTGCCCATCATGGTGCGCGAGAAGAAGAGGTGCAAAGCGACCATTACCACCAGGGTAATGCCTATGATCCATAGCCACTGGTTGTCGCCACTGAAGTGTGGCAAAGGAGGCATGTAGTCCTTCCCCCATATCTGGCCCACCACCCCACGGATGAATGTCGACGCCCCGATGGTGATGATGATCAGGCTAATCACGGAAGCCTGCCTTGCCGGGCGGATGGCCAGCAGGTAAAGCACTGCGCCCACTACCGTAGCGGCCAGCACGGCCAGAAGCAGCGCCAGCGGCAGCGGCAGACCCACAGAGCTAAAAAGGAGGAAAGAGAACACGCCACCCAGCATCACGAACTCACCCTGAGCGAAGTTGATGATCCTGGTTACGGTGTAGATGATGGTGAAACCCAGGCCCACCAGGGCGTAGACACTGCCCTGGGCGACACCGGATATGAGGTTATCAACAAACTGCTCCGGTGACATCCGCCGCTACATCCAGCAGAGAATAAGGGGGAAAGTACACTTTCCCCCTTTCAGTAGCCATCTGGACCATGCCCGGAATCCGGTTAGTCTTGTAGCCAGACCCACTCTCCGTTAACGATCTTCACCACCACCATGCACCCCTTAGAAAGGCCGCAGTGGTCGTCAGGAGACATATTGAAGACACCACCTGTGCCGGCAAAGCCCTCTATGTTCTCAATTTCTGTCCTGATCTTGGCGGCGAAGGCTTTTCTGTCCTTAAGCTCCTCGGTGAGCGTCTCTTTGTCAGGTGCCACTTCCTCCACGGCCATCTGTACCATCTTCAGAGCATCGTAGGCGTGCCCGGCGAATGTGTTGCATGTCCCCTCGCCATACAGGGCCTCGTAGTCTGATTTGAGCTGAAGCAGGACTGCCTTCTGCGGGTCGCTATCCGGCAACTGGTCGGCAACGAGCATCTTGCCCACCGGGAATATGACTCCCTCGGCAGCATCACCCGCTACTTCGATGAACTTCGTGTTGGCAATGCCATGGCTGCCAAAAAACGGGATACCTGTTCCGTCCAGCGCCTTCGCAATGAGAGCAGGCCCCGGATTAGTGCCCCAGCAGACCACCGCCTCAGCACCAGAATTCTCAATCTTGCTAATGAACGGGTCCCAGTTGGTTGTTTCCTCGTTGTCATACGACTGGTTGGAGACGATGGTCAAGCCGTAGTTGGAAGCCTCATCCTCCAGGTCTTTCTTCCCTCCGGCCCCGAAGCCCTTAGTGTCCGTCATGATAGCGATCTTGGTGATGCCCTGGTCCTGGATGTAGGAGTAGATCTCCTGGACAGCCATGTAGGTGGTCTGCGGGGTCTTGAACACCCAGATGCTGTCCCCCACCGGGATTGTGATCCTTTCGTCCGCAGCACAGGAGACCATAGGGATCTGGGCTTTGTCAACCGTGTCGATCACAGCCAGGCTCTCCCCCGTGGAACTGGGCCCAATGATGGCCACCACGCCATCCTGCTCAATAAGCCGGGTCGCCAGCGAGACACAACTATCCTCTTTGCCCTCCGTATCGTAGACAATGACCTCGATGGGCACACCGTTAATCCCGCCAGCGTGATTTATCTGCGTCTCCATCATCTCCACTACCTGTTTCTCCGGCGTTCCCAGCGGAGAGTTGGGTCCCGTGACGTCGAACAAGGCCCCAATCTTGATAGTCTCCGACTCGGAACAGCCAACGACAGGGACCACCGCAGCCACCAGTACAGCCACCAGCAAAAGAGACAACCAGTGCTTCATCAGGTATACCCCCCTTTCTCGTTTTGCCACAGCTTGCAGGCTCGATAGATTTTAGCAGGTAAGCCCTGCGCCTGCAACCATTTGGAAAACAGCCGTGTGATACTGTATCGTGTTGGCCGGTCGGGGTCAAGCGGATGTAATCATCCACTACATAGTGAGACCGGCGAAAGCGATTTACCTCCCGTAAAACATAACCCAGGGCTTGGCGCCTCCCTCCCCCAGCCACAACCCCCAGAGGCGTTCCCGGCACCTTGCTGCGCCCGGGCCATAGCGGCCAGTTGTGGCTGGTATTGACCTTCCGTTTGGCTTATGGTTATCATTGGCAGTTGGAGTATTGCGGCAAAATGGTGGTGAAAAAGGACTACTACAGAGTGCTCGGGCTATCCCCTGGTGCCTCTCTGGAGGATATCAAGAGGGCTTTTAGAAGACTGGCATTCGAGTGTCACCCCGATCGCAACCGCCAGCATGGGGCAGAAGACAGGTTCAAAGAGATCAACGAGGCCTACCAGGTCCTCAGCGACCCTGAGAAGCGGGCACGGTACGACCAGAGGAGCTACTCCTATAGCGGACGTGGCTTCGATGGCTTTGATGACTTCGTCAGCGGCCTGGGAGACATTTTCGAGGCTTTCTTCGCTGGCTCGGCGCCTACCGGTGTGAGAACACGGGTGCCCAAACGGGGAGCTAACCTGCATCACAGCACCAGCATTACCCTCGAGGAGGCAGCTTTCGGATGTGAAAAGGTGATCGACATCACCCGGACCGAGAACTGCTCCCACTGCTACGGTCACGGCGGTGAACCGGGCAGCGAACTGGTGAGATGTCCCGCTTGCAATGGTGCCGGCGAGGTGCGACGGGTCCACCACAGTCTCTTCGGGCGCTTCGTGAACAGGGTTGTTTGCGAACAGTGCTACGGAAGTGGAAGCATTGTGTCTCAGCCATGCAATGAGTGCGGGGGCACAGGGAAACAGCGCCGAAAGCGCAAGATAACGGTGAAAATTCCGGCAGGTGTTGAGGAAGGCTCCCAGATACGCCTGAGGGGAGAGGGAGACGCAGGAGAGTGGGGCGGGCCCGCCGGTGACCTGTACATCACCCTCTCAATAACAGAGCACAGCAACTTCAAGAGAGAGGGCGATGACATCTTTTTCGAATTGCCAGTCAACTTCGCCCAGGCTGCCCTGGGAGATGAAGTGGAGATACCCACGCTCGACGGCACGGCCCGTATGAGGATCGAGCCAGGGACACAGGCAGGCGAGGTAATTCGGCTGAAGGGAAAAGGAGTGCCGCACCTGAACCGTAGCGGGAGAGGCGACCAACTGGTTACCATTCGGCTAGTCACTCCCGAGAGTCTATCGCCTGAACAGCGCAGGCTGTTTGTAGAACTCTCCAGGACCCTGGGGAAGCCGGATCACGCCAAAGACAACGGAAAGGGCTTGTTCCGTCGGGTTAGAAAGTAAAAAGGGAGTCAATCGACCCAGGGGATGATTGGCCCCCGCCTCGCGCGGCATCCTCGATGCGCGGCAGCCAAAGAGGCGGCTGATGCCACCGCGTCCGCACATAGTCCAGCATGAAGCGCAGTAATTTGGTGATCTCCAGCGATTTGCCGTTCACCGGATACTCCACCAGCTCACTGGCGGCCTTCCTTACATCACAGCCCTCATAGATGACCCGGTAGATCTGCTCTATAATGGGCAGACTCAGCCCCGCTTTCTGGCCAAGCTGCCTGGCCGCAAACACCGTGCTGACACCCTCGGCCACGTGCGGCATCGAGTCCTGTATCTCCTTCAACGCCCGGCCCTTGGCAAGCTCTTTGCCCACGTGCAGATTGCGACTCAGCGGGCTGAACGAGGTGACCACCAGGTCTCCCAGGCCACTTAGTCCGATGAAGGTAAGAGGGTTGGCCCCGAATGTGGTACCCAGCACGATGATCTCGCTCAATCCACGAATCATAAGAGCGGCCTTGGCGTTGTTGCCGTTGCCCAGCCCATCCACCATGCCGACCCCAAGGGTCATCACGTTCTTCAACGCTCCACCCAGTTCCACCCCTGTTACATCTGTGCTGGTGAAGACGTAGAAATTGTGGCAGTTGATCAACTGCTGCGCCTTCTCAGCTACAGAAACCTGCCCGGAGGCAATCACCGTGACGGAGAGCAGCCCCTGGGCAGCTTCTCTAGCCATGTTCGGTCCGGACAGGGCGCATATGTTAGCGTGATATTTGGGGTCGATCTCTTCGGCAATCACCTGAGTCATGCGCTTGCTGCTGCCTACTTCCAGCCCCTTCGTAGCGCTCACAATAAGAGAAGACTCGCCCAGGTAGTCTCTTACTTGTCTCACATTCCGCCGCATACTCTCCGACGGCACCGCAAAAATGACCATATCCGCACCACCCAGGGCCTCCTCAGCCGAGTGCGTGGCGGAAAGGCGGGCAGGGAACCGAAGCCCGGGCAGATAGACAGTATTCTCCCTTGTCTCATTAAGTCTCCGTGCTGTTTCGGCATCCCGTGTCCACAGTCTGACCTCAGTCCCCTTCCGTGCCAGCACTATCGCCAGGGCCGTGCCCCAACTGCCATTACCAACTATAGCTACTTTAGGCATGATTACACTCCCTTGTCCTTTGCCTGGAGGGGAGACTTTTCCTCTGTCTTCTCGGCTCTCTCACCGAGCTTACGCTCTGTTCCAGCGCAAAGCCGGTGTATGTTATCACGATGACAGAACAAAATCAACCCCCCTCCCACACCCGCATAGACTGCATACTCCACCGGTTGTTCTCCAGCAATGGCCAGAGCCAGCATCACAAGGAACGAACTGGTCGCAACGCATATGGAACCCAACGACATGTAACGGGTGAGCCCGGCGATGCCAAAACCAATGACAGGGCCGCACACAACTCCGACCGGTGGGTACATGACCATCATTCCGCCGACGTAGGGTCCCACCCCTCGCCCACCCCGAAACCCGGCGTATAGGGGCCAGTTATGCCCCACCATGGCCGCCAGCGCCGCAGCGCCCTCGGCGGCGTGAGACCGCAGGACAAGCCAGGCAATCAGCGCAGACACGCCACCCTTCACCACGTCCAGTACCATGGTAGCAGCGCCTGCGCCAATACCGACAGACCGTATCACATTGGTACCCCCCGTTTTGCCGCTGCCATAGTCCCTCACGTCCACTCCCCTGAAAAGCTTGCCCATAATCAGGCCAAAGGGGATAGAGCCAATGACATAGCCCAGGAGTACCACAGCGGCATACTGCAAAGCCGTCACACTCTACTCCTCTGCGCTCCGCCGCCTGAGGCGGCCCCCGACCTCAACCAGCATCTCAGTAGAACAGCTACCCTGTTTCGACCTTCTCACCTTTGCTCTTGAATGTCAAACGCAGCGGTGTACCCTCGAAGCCAAAGGACTGGCGCAGTCTATTCTCCAGGTACCGCCGATAGGAGAAATGTACCAGCGAGGCATCGTTGACGTGAAAGACGAAACTGGGCGGACTGACCCCTGTCTGTGTTGCCGACAGCACCGCCAGTTTCCTGGGGCCTTTCTTCGGAGGCAGGTGCGCCGCCACCGCCTCCCTGACGGCCGTCCGCAAGTCTGCGGCAGGAACGCGCTTGGCCCTCTCCTGGCTGACCTTTTTGGCCGTTGCCAGGATGTCCATCACCCCGTATCCCGTTTTCGCCGAGATGAACAGTATCTCTACGTACGGCATGAACCTGGTCCTCTCCCTGATGGCCTCCGTCCACTGGTCTGCGTCCTGGACGACAGCCAGGTCCCACTTGTTTACGGCCAGTATCGCCCCTTTGTAAGCCTGCTGGATATAGCCCAGGACATGGGTGTCCTGGGCAGTCAGTCCCTCAACGGCATCAATCAGCAACACGGCGACGTCAGCCCGCTCGATAGCGCGCTGGGCACGGGCCGCACTGTACCTCTCGACACCGCGCTGAATGCGCCCCCGACGCCTTATCCCCGCCGTGTCGATCAGCACCACGGTCTCTCCCTCATATTCAAGGACGGTATCCACCATGTCACGCGTCGTGCCGGGCGTGTCGTGGACAATGAGACGCTCCTGCCCTAGAAGGGTGTTCACCAGCAGGGACTTGCCCACGTTGGGCCGCCCCACGATAGCGATCTTCATCGCCTCCGGCTCGGGGGGCGTGGCGGAGGGGGGTGGCAGACACATGGTGACCTTCTGGAGCAGGTCCTCTATTCCTCTGCCATGATATGCGCTGACAGGTACAGGCTCCCCCATACCAAGCCGGTAGAACTGGAACACCTCGCTTTCCATTCGGCGATTGTCCACCTTGTTGGCCACCAGCACCACCGTCTTCCCCGATCGGCGCAGTACCTCGGCCACTTCCTCGTCGTCGGGCATCACGCCCTCGCGGGCATCGACCAAGAAAAGGACGACGTCGGCTTCGGCGATGGCAGCCTCTATCTGATCCCTCACCTTCTGCCTGATACCTGCTTCAGGCTTCGGCTCCAGTCCGCCAGAGTCCACCAGCGTGAAGAGATGCTGGTCCCACGAGACGTCAGCAGAGATACGATCGCGGGTGGTGCCTGGCAAGTCCTCAACGATGGCCCTCCTCTCACCGAGGAGCCGGTTGAACAAGGTGGACTTGCCTACATTGGGGCGACCGACAATGGCCACGACAGGTCTGCTCATGACAACACCGACACCCGTTCCCAGCTCTAGCTGCACAGCAATCTTAGCAGAACGGCCTTCTGGATGTGGAGTCGGTTCTCTGCCTGGTCGAACACCACAGACCGGGGGTGGTCCAGAAGCCCCTGGGCAATCTCCTCTCCATGATGCGCCGGGAGAGGGTGCATGAACAGGACGTCGCCCCTGGCCAATGAAAGGAGCTGATCGTCCACGCGATACGAGGCAAAGGCAACACGCCTGGCTTCCGCCTCAGCCTCCTGGCCCATGCTAGTCCACACATCCGTGTAGACCACGTCAGCATCCTTCACCGCCGCTCTGGTATCCGAAGTCAAGGAGATGCTGGCACCACTCTGTGCAGCGAAGCTCTCAGCCTGCCGCACCACCGCCCCCCGCAACTCGTGCCCCAGCGGCGAGGCGATGTGGAAGTCCAGGCCCACCAGCGAGCTAGCCAGGAGCAAGCTCCTGGCTACGTTATTACCATCGCCCACGAAGGCCAGCTTCAACCCGGCAAGTCTACCTTTCTTCTCGTAGATGGTAAGCAGGTCCCCCAGGGCCTGACAGGGGTGTTCATGGTCGGACAGGGCATTGATCACCGGCACCCCAGCATAGCGGGCCAGTGTCTCCAAGGACTGATGAGAGAACGTGCGTGCCGCGATGCAGTCCACATAGCGACCCAACGTCCGGGCTGCGTCCGGGATGGCCTCCCTCTTGCCCAGGCCCACCTCCTCAGGGGACAGGTAGACCGCATGACCACCTAGCTGGTAGATAGCCACGTCGAAGCTCACCCTGGTACGGAGAGAGGGCTTCTCAAACAGGAGCGCCAGGACCTTGCCCTGGAGCTGCGACGGGCTTGGCTGCGTCTTAAGGCTGACAGCCCTCTGAATGAGACCCCAGATATCGTCAGCGGCCAGGTCGGCTACGGAGAGGACGCTTGCCGGAGTTGCCAAGACTTGCCTTCCGTTATTATCGCTGGCGCAACCACTATTTCGACCTGATGCATCTGGGAAATGGTGGCAGCCCCACAAACACCCATAGCGGTACGCAGCGCGCCAACGAGGTTCTGAGTCCCATCAGCCACGGTCGACGGCCCGAACAGTATCTTGTCCAGCGGGCCGGTCGTGTCCACCTTGATGCGCTTGCCCCGGGGCAAAGCTGGGTGGGGGCTTGCCATGCCCCACTGATAGCCTTTGGCCGGTGCCTCTTCAGCACGAGCCAGCATGGCCCCCAGCATGACAGCATCAGCACCGGCGGCGATCGCCTTGCACAGGTCGGCGCCCGAATGAACACCGCCGTCGGTGATGACGGCGACGTACTTGCCCGTCTCCTTGGCATAGTCATCCCTGGCAGCAGCGCAGTCCATGGTGGCGGTGATCTGAGGAACGCCGATGCCCAGCACCTGCCTGGTGGTGCAGGTCGCGCCCGGGCCAACACCAACCAGGATGCCGGAGATACCTGTCCGCATCAACTCGAGCGCGGCGCTGTAGGTGACGCAGTTCCCTACCACAACCGGTATGGGAACAGACTGACACAGCTCTGAGAAGATGAGGCCGCGCAGACTCTTGGAGAAGTGGCGAGCAGTGGTGACCGTGGACTGAACCACCAGTACGTCGCCCCCCGCCTCGGCAACGAGCGGAGCGAAGCGCTTGGTGTTGGCTGGAGTAACCGAAGCGGCACAGACCCCCCCCTGCTGCTTCACGGCTCGAACACGTTCGCCGATGAGATGCTCCTTTATGGGCTCTGCGTACACCCGTTGCAGTACAGTGGTGACCTCTTCAGCGGGCGCCTGTATGATCTGGGCTATGGCCTCGTCCGGATCATCATAGCGCGTCTGCACGCCCTCGAGGTTAAGCACAGCCAGGCCACCAGCCTTGCTGAAGAGAGCAGCGAACCCCGGATCAACCACGGCGTCCATGGCGGCCGCTACAATAGGAATGGGAAAAGTCAATTCCCCCAGCTTGAAGGAGATGTTGGTCTGCTCGGGATTGATGGTCGTGTCCCCAGGCACTATGGCTACTTCGTCAAAACCATAAGCGCGGCGCAATTCCCTGATTTTGTGAATAGGCATAATCCCCCGCTTTGAGCTGGGCCTGGTGTGGTGGAAACTATAACAGAGGGGACAGGGAAAGTCAACGAGAGCCTGACATGGACCACTCAGCCGAAAAAGATCTCCGCGTTGTGATAGAGGCCCAGGTCCACCGTCTTGATGCCTTCAGCTAACCTCTCCAGAGGGACACTGACGATCTGGTTGCCCTTGAGCGCTGCCATGTGGCCCTGCTTGCCTTCTTCAACGAGCCTGACCGCCTTCACCCCAAGAGATGTGGCCAGGCTGCGGTCATAGGCCACCGGCGTCCCGCCTCTCTGAACATGGCCCAGGAGAGTAGTCCTGGACTCCAACCCGGTCCGCTCCTGGATAATCCTTTCGAGAGTCTTGCTGACCGCTTCCGGCCTCCCGCATCCTCCTGTCGTTTCAACTGGCAGGCCCGTTCCCTCCGCCACTACCACGATGCTAAACCGCTTGCCGCTCTCGTACCGTCCTCTGAGCATCTTGCACAGCTCCTGGATATCCACAGGCACCTCAGGTATCAGAATCGCGTCTGCTCCGTTGGCCATTCCAGCACAGGTGGCGATCCATCCTGTATCGCGGCCCATCACCTCCAGTATCATCACCCGGTTATGGCTCTCCGCGGTGGAGCGCAGGCGATCGAGAGCATCAGTGGCGATCTGCACAGCAGTCTGAAAGCCAATGGTGTAATCGGTCTCCTTCACGTCATTGTCTATGGTCTTGGGTATCCCGACCACAGGAAGGCCCATACCGGACAGCCTGCTGGCGATGCTCAGAGTGGTATTGCCGCCGATAATCACCACGGCCTGCAAGCCCAACATTTCCACGTTTCTGAAGACATCCGTCGAGCGCGCCTCAACCTGCTGCGGCGCCACCCCGGAGGTGCCCAGGATCGTTCCCCCTTTGTCAATGATTCCAGAAGTCATCACGTAGTCGAGGTGCCGGTACCTGCCCTCCATCAGACCAGTCAGACCATCGAGAAAACCGATCACCTCATAGCCGAGCTGAATGGAGTACTTCGTTACCGCCCTGATTGCGGCATTGAGTCCGGGGCAATCTCCGCCGCCGGTCAGGACGCCAATACGTTTCCTGGTCTCCAATTTGTCACCCCCTTTCAGGGCAGCTTCCGCCCCGTCCTCCACGGGACCGCGAGGTCCGTGTGGCAGCCAACCGCTACCGGAGGTCTCGAAGCCCGGTCCGCTCGCGGAACCATTATAGCCTGTCGCTGCATGTACCGTCCTGTCTTGCCTTGACTGCAACTGACCAGCACTTCATTCCATGCAACATGGCCGGGCGAATTCGCCGCGAGGCAACAGAAAAAGGCGCCCGCTTAATGGGATACTGTACCGTCTGGCTTATGCTAGGCTGCCTCAGCCCGGTACCCCCCCACACTCCCAGGATTCCACCGACTAAATGTTGACAGTTACGCTTGATGGATGGGGTTTGCACCCTACTTGACTGGTTGTTATAATGGAGACTTGTTATCAGGTCTAGCGGAGAATATCCAACCGGAGTTCGAATTGCATAAGGAAAGAAAAGGCTCTATTGTCGAAGCGTTCAGGCTTCACGAGAAGGATACATGCTCAACGGGGCTACAGGTAGCTCTCCTCACCGAGCGGATAATCGAATTGACCGAGCACCTGAAGGCCCATCGGCATGATTATCATTCCCAGCGAGGTTTGCTGAAGCTAGTGGGTCAAAGAAGGCGACTGCTAGCTTACCTGAAGCGGGAGGACGTGGGGCGCTACCGTGACGTTATCACCAGGCTCGGCTTGCGGAAGTAGACTGTCGTTGGCCCCCCAGGATCACTCTACACTTGTCATCTACGCAGGAGGATTATTCTAGGATGGCACATCTACTCGAGACCCAAGTCGGCGAGGGTACACTGGTCTTGAAAACGGGGGACGTGGCAGTGCAGGCGAGCAGCGCTGTCACTGTGAGCTACGGGGACACGGTAGTGCTGGTTACAGCTTGTATGTCCAAAGAACCGCGAGAGGGGGCCACCTTTCTTCCGCTGACCGTAGACTACGAAGAGAGGCTGTACGCAGCCGGCAAGATACCAGGCGGGTTCTTCAGAAGAGAGGGCCGTCCCACCCAGCAGGCCATTCTGTCCAGTCGGCTGGTTGATCGCTTTCTTCGCCCCCTCTTTCCGAAGGCGTTCCGGCATGAAATACAGGTAATAAGCACTGTTCTCTCTGTAGACCATGAGAATCCGCCTGATGTTCTCTCTGCCATTGGCGCTTCAGCAGCCGTAACCCTATCCGAAATTCCCTTCGATGGGCCAGTTGGGGCAGTCAGAGTGGGCTACGTCAACGGAAAGTTCCTGCTCAACCCCACGTACAGCCAGCTCCAGGAGAGCGTCCTCGACCTGGTCGTTGCAGGCACGAAGGAAACGGTGGTTATGATAGAAGCCGGGGGATCAGAGGTCTCCGAGGCGCTTGTCCTGGAAGCTATAAGATTCGGACAGCAGGCGAACCAGGAGATTATCAGAGCACAGGAGGACCTGAGGGGGCGCTGCGGCAAGCCCAAGCTGGACTTTCAGCCTGAGCAGCCTGACGCCGAACTTGAAGCGGCGGTAGGTGAGGTTGTCGGAGACAGGATCGACCAGCTTATTGGCAGGCACAAGCTAGAACGAGACGAGATGGTAGCGCAACTGAGGAAGGATGTGGTCGACAGACTGAGCGAGCGATATCCTCCTCAAGACGTCCTTTCCGTCCTGGACACCAAGGTCAAGGCCAGGATAAGATCAAGCATACTGGAAAGGGGTGTCCGGCCGGACGGTCGCCGGGCGACGGATATCCGGCCTATCGAATGCGCCGTGGGACTTCTGCCCCGTACTCATGGGTCAGGTCTCTTCACCCGTGGCCTGACCCAGGTGCTGAACATCGCCACACTGGGCTCTGTGGGAGACGAGCAGATGCTGGACGGGCTGACGCTGGAGGAGAGCAAGCGGTTCATGCATCACTACAATTTCCCACCTTTCTCTACCGGGGAAGTAAAGCGCATCGGCACTCCGGGGCGGCGTGAGATCGGACACGGTGCGCTGGTGGAGAGGGCCCTCATACCGGTGCTACCACCGGAGGGGGACTTCCCTTACACCATCCGGTTGGTGTCCGAGGTTCTCAGCTCCAATGGGAGTACCTCCATGGCCTCAGTGTGCAGCAGCACGCTGTCTCTGATGGACGCTGGCATACCCATCAAGGCCCCGGTGGCTGGCATAGCCATGGGCCTGGTCACCGGCCAGGATGGCCAGTTCGCTGTCCTGACCGACCTGGAAGGGATGGAGGATGCCTACGGGGACATGGATTTCAAGGTGGCCGGCACAGCAAAGGGGATAACTGCTATCCAGATGGACATCAAGGTCAAGGGGCTGAGTTACCAGATACTGGAGAAAGCTCTGGAACAGGCCCGCGTGGCACGCCACACTGTCCTGGACAAGATAAGAGAGACAATTGCCAGCAGCCGACCCGAGCTGAGCAAGTATGCCCCGCGCATGGTCAAGATAAACATCGATCCGAGCAAGATTGGCACACTCATTGGACCGGGTGGCAAGACCATAAGGTCCATCATTGAGCAGACAAAGACCACGGTCGACGTTGAGAATGACGGCACAGTGCTGGTCGGCTCCACTGACCCCGAGGCTGCGCAGAAGGCAATAGCCATGATCGAGAGTCTGACCAAAGAGGTGGAGGTCGGAGGCGTATACACTGGGAAAGTCACCCGCATATTCCCCTTCGGCGCCCTGGTGGAGATCCTTCCCGGCAAGGAGGGGCTGGTACACATCAGTGAACTCGCCGACTATAGAGTGCCCAGCGTTGAGGATGTGGTGAAGGTGGGAGATGAGATCACCGTCATGGTCAAAGAGGCTGACCGACAGGGAGGCAAAATAAGCCTGTCGCGGCGCGCAGTGTTCCAAGGGGAGTCGGAAAGGGAGAGAAAGCCCGAACGACCGAGTCCATCTGGCCGGGGCCACCCGCTCAGGCGGCACAGCGATGACGGCAGTCGTGGCGAAAGAGGAGGGGCCGGGGGCAGACGCTCTCATCCCTCTGGGCCCAATCCTGCAGGACACAGGAGCAGCTGAGAAAGGAAGCTTGATGTCCGTGAGGGTCGTGGTTCAGGGAGCCCTGGGCAGAATGGGCAGAGAGGTAATAAATGCCCTGTGCAGCGACAGCGAAGCGACTCCGGTAGGGGCGGTTGACGCCAGAGCCGAAGATGCCTACCTGTCCTTACCGGACCACTCGGGATCAATCCCTCTCTCAGCGGAGCTGAAGGCGATCCTGGAGCAGACCAACCCCGACGTCCTGGTTGACTTCAGCGTGGCAGAGGCCGCTCTGGCCGCGGCAAGAGTTGCCACCGGGCAGGGTGTGCACCTTGTGATCGGCACCACCGGTCTGTCTCCCGACAACCTGGCCGACATCGACGAGATGGCAAAATCCAGCCGTGTCGGTGCAGTGGTGGCACCCAATTTTGCGCTGGGGGCTATCCTCATGATTCACCTGGCAAGGCTAGCTGCCAGGTACTTCGACCATTGTGAGATTATCGAAATGCACCACGATCAGAAGCTGGACGCCCCCTCGGGAACGGCGCTGTCCACTGCCAGGGCGATCAGAGAGGCCAAGCAGGGGCCCTTCGTCTATCCAAGGGTGCACAAAGAAAGCCTCAGCGGCACCAGAGGCGGGCAACTCGACGGCATTGCGGTACACAGCGTTCGCCTGCCCGGTCTGCTGGCACATCAGGAAGTGATCTTCGGGACAGCAGGTCAGACGCTGAGCATTCGTCATGACACCATCAACCGGGAATGCTACATGCCGGGAGTGCTGCTGGCCGTCAAGAGGGTCGGCGAACACAAAGGCCTGGTGTACGGGCTGGACAGACTACTCGGGTTGTAGAACAGGGGGGCGGGTGAAGAGACCTCGTGTTGCCATAGTAGGTGCTACAGGCCTGGTGGGGCAGGAGTTCATCAGGATTCTGGAGCAACGCCGCTTTCCCATGGCATCGATTCGGCTCTATGCCTCAGACCGCTCGACCGGGAAGACGCTGCAAGTCAAGGGCCAGAGAATAGAGGTCAAAGAGACCACCGAGGACTCTTTCGATGGCATTGACATTGCCCTCTTCTCAGCCGGGGCCGACATCAGCCGCCGCTTCTCGCCGCTGGCGGCACAGGCCGGGGCAACCGTGATCGACAACAGCTCCGCCTTCAGGATGGAGCCTGATGTCCCTCTGGTGGTGCCTGAAGTGAATCCCGAAGATATCGAGGGCCATGGCGGGATCATCGCCAACCCGAATTGCTCGACCATCCAGATGGTGGTGGCGCTGCATCCCCTGCACCAGGTCAACCCCATCAAGCGGGTGACAGTATCGACCTATCAGTCGGTTTCCGGAACAGGCAGCGCTGCCGTGGAAGAGCTGCGTATCCAGTCCGCATCTGTCCTCAACGGCAGCGGGGTTGTTGCCAGGGTCTACCCCTATCAGATAGCTTTCAACGTCCTTCCGGAGATCGACGTCTTCATGGAGAACGGGTATACCAAGGAAGAGTGGAAGCTGGTCGAAGAGACCCGCAAGATCATGCATGCTCCTGACATGGCCATCTCAGCCACCTGTGCCAGGGTGCCAGTGGTGATCGGACACAGTGAAGCAGTACAGATAGAGTTCACCCAGCCCATGTCTGCCCAGGAAGCCAGAGAGCTTCTCCGCCAGGCCCCTGGCGTGAAGGTCATGGACGATCCGGCTGCCCGGGTCTACCCCTATCCGACCTTTGCGGCAGGCAGAGACGAGGTCTTCGTCGGAAGAATCAGGCAGGACTCCTCCCATCCCAACGGCCTGGTCCTCTGGATTGTGAGCGACAATTTGCGGAAGGGAGCGGCACTGAATGCGGTACAGATCGCTGAGGAGGTGCTCCGCAGGGCTGGCTCCAGGCAATGCTGATACCAGGCCTGCTCGCCAAGCCGTGCCAGGCGGACCTGCCGCCGGTCAATCCGGCGAATGCCGAAGGATGTGGCAGACCGGCTGCGCACCCGGCGAGGAAAAGACAAA
>QMOF01000013.1 GCA_003650185.1 Chloroflexota bacterium
TCTATAACCACATCCGCCCTCATCAAGCATTGCAATGGAGAACGCCTGCGGAGTATCTTAGAGACTGCCATCCGGAGATCGCCCCGGACCTCCAACTGTCTCATATGTAGTGGACGAGTACAACGCATTGTTTTTGTTGAGCCCTCGTGCTATAATTCTACTTGCCTTCTGGTGGTTAGAGCGGGGTGGAACCACCCGTTCCCATCCCGAACACGGAAGTGAAACGCCCCAGCGCAGACGATACTGGGGGGTTACCCCTGGGAAAATATGCCACTGCCAGGAGGCTTTGTTTTTCTCCTCGCCTCTGTGATCGGCGCTGTACCGGGTCGGCCCTGATCGGCTGTAGAACTGGGGTTAGGGCCAAAGAGCCAGTTTGAAGTGCTTTGTTCCACGAGTTGACCCGGTGCTACAATCTAGGCAGTGCCATGTCGTTGGACGCCATCGTTGTAACGGGGGCCCGCGAGCACAACCTGAAGAATATCGATGTCGTTGTCCCACGGAACAAGCTGGTAGTCATTACCGGCGTGTCCGGGTCAGGCAAGAGCTCGCTGGCCTTCGATACGATTTACGCTGAAGGGCAGCGCAGATACGTGGAATCCCTGTCCGCCTATGCGCGCCAGTTCCTGGGGCGGATGGAGAAGCCGGATGTCGACTACATCGAAGGGCTGTCCCCGGCGATATCGATTGACCAGAGGGGCGCGTCCCGTAATCCGCGGTCGATAGTAGCCACCATGACCGAGATATATGACTACCTGCGTCTTCTGTTCGCGCGGGTGGGTCATCCGCACTGTCCTCAGTGCGGACGGGAGATCTCACGGCAGACAGTCCAGCAGATTGTCGACGCCATCCTGGGCCTTCCCCAAGCCAGTCGCATCATGATCATGGCCCCCCTGGTAAGAGACCGCAAGGGAGAGCATCAGGCAATATTCGGTGACCTCAGAAAAGCCGGGTACGTGCGGGTGCGGGTCGATGGGCAGGTCCGCGACCTCTCTGAGCAGTTCCAGTTGGACAAGAACCGAAAGCACTCCATTGAAGCGGTCATCGACCGCCTGGTGATTGATGAGTCGGTGGATGCCAGTCGTGTTGCCGATTCCGTGGAGACGGCGTTGAAACTGGGTGCTGGCGTGATGCTCGTAGTCCGGGCAGACGGGGAGGAGTTGCTTTTTTCCGAGCAGTTCGCGTGCGTCCATTGCGGGATCAGCCTGGGGGAGATAGCCCCGCGGACTTTCAGCTTCAACAGCCCTCATGGCGCCTGCCCCGACTGCACCGGCCTGGGCATCAAGCTGGAGATCGACCCGGACCTGGTTATTCCGAACAAAGACCTTACTCTGGCTGAAGGCGCCATCCAGCCGTGGGCCAGAGCCGGGTCAATGAGCACCTGGTACGAGAGTGTGATAGCGGCAGTGGCCCGGCGCCACGGTTTCTCCGTGAATACACCGGTAAAAGAGCTCGCACCGGAGCAACTCAACCTCCTCCTCTACGGCAATGAAGAGGGGTTGCGGTTCAGATACAGGAACCACCATGGCCGGATGCGTGAGTACTATAGCGATTTCGAAGGCGTTATCCCCAACCTGGAGCGCCGCTACAGGGAGACCGAGTCTGATTACGTGCGCAATGAGATAGAGCGCTACATGGCCTCGCATCCTTGCCCTACCTGCCAGGGAAAGCGGCTCAAACCCGAGTCCCTCGCGGTGCGCATCAACTCGAAGAGCATCATCGATGTTATTTCGCTGTCTGTCACCGGGGCACTGCAATGGATTGAGGACATCGCCGGGGAGAGGGGCGGGCGACCCGTTCTGAGCCCGCGGGAAATGGCCATCGCCCGGCAGATTCTGAAGGAGATCCGAGCGCGTCTGGGCTTCCTGGTGGACATAGGGCTGGACTACCTCACCCTGGACCGTCCTGCGGCGACCCTCAGCGGCGGTGAGGCCCAACGCATTCGCCTGGCTACCCAGATAGGCAGTGGTCTTATGGGTGTTCTTTACATCTGCGATGAGCCCACCGTGGGACTGCACGCTGCCGACAACCATCGCCTGATCGCCACACTGAAGCGTTTGAGGGATATCGGCAACACAATCATCACCGTGGAGCATGACGAAGCCATGATGCGCGCGGCCGACCACATCATTGACATGGGACCGGGTGCCGGGGACCACGGCGGAGAGATTCTTGTCACAGGTACCATTGAAGACGTTATGGCCCATCCGGACTCGCTCACAGGGCAATACCTCAGCCAAAGACGGAGCATTCCGATGCCTCCCGTCCGTCGGAAAGGCTCAGGCAAGCAACTCATTGTCTTGGGGGCAAGGCAGAACAATCTCAAGAACATCAACGTGCGTATTCCCCTGGGCATGTTCATCTGTGTTACCGGCGTCTCAGGCAGCGGCAAGAGCACCCTGGTCAACGATATCCTCTACCGGAAGCTGGCGCAGACGTTGTACAGGGCCAGAGACAAACCAGGCGAGTGTGACGGTATTCTGGGCGTGGAGCATATAGACAAAGTGGTCAATGTCGACCAGTCTCCCATCGGGAGAACTCCAAGGAGCAATCCGGCTACGTATACCAACACCTTCACCCCGATCCGTGAGCTCTTCGCTCAGGTCCCCGAGGCAAGGATGCGTGGCTATTCTCCTGGCCGCTTCTCTTTCAACGTGAAGGGGGGACGCTGCGAGGCTTGCCAGGGTCAGGGATACATTCAGATTGAAATGCAGTTCCTGCCCGACGTTTCCGTGGCCTGCGACGTGTGCAAAGGGAAACGCTACAACCGCGAGGCCCTGGAAGTCCGTTTCAAGGGCAAGAACATAGCCGATGTACTGGACATGAGCGTGGAGGAGGCATTGGACTTCTTTCAGAACTTCCCCAAGGTGCGGAGCAAGCTGCAGACGCTGTACGACGTGGGTCTGGGATACATCAAGCTGGGGCAGCCAGCCACGACGCTCTCCGGCGGCGAAGCTCAGCGTGTCAAGCTCGCTGCCGAGCTCTCTCGCCGCTCCACCGGCAGGACGTTGTACATCCTCGACGAGCCGACCACGGGGCTATCGTTCCATGACATCGCTGCACTGCTGTCCGTGTTGCAGAGGCTGGTTGAAAGCGGCAACACTGTGATCGTGATCGAACACCACCTTGACGTGATAAAGAATGCCGACTATGTTATCGACCTCGGCCCGGGCGCGGGCGACAGCGGTGGCTACGTCGTAGCCACGGGAACCCCTGAAGAGATAGGCCGATTGGACTGTGCCACCGGGCGGTACCTGCGCCCGGTGCTGGAGCGGGCAGGCGCCCTCGTTGGTTGACCGGCTCCCGGTTAGACGGAAGGTTCGGAGACAGCGCTGGATACATCCGCTGCCACCCGAGGGAGAAGCTCTTCATACCGCCGGGCAATACTGGCCGCATCGCTTCTCATTATCGTTCCCTTCAATAGATTGACCTTTCCGTTCGGCGTGTTCATGGGCCACCTGGAAGACGAGTTCGGCTGGAGCCGCGGCATGATCTCGCTGATACCTGCGGTTACCGGCTTGATACACGGGCCCTGCACCGTCCTGAGTGGTTGGTTCACCGACAGGTATGGTCCCGAGGTGATCGTCATAATGGGTGCCTTCTCCGTCGGCCTCGGCCTCATCCTTACCAGCAATTCCACCCTTCCCTGACAACTGTTCCTCTTCTAAAGTCCAATGGTAGGCTTCGGCACGAGTTGTGCTTACGTTCCGCTGGCGACCACGGTGTCCAGGTGGTTCCTTGACAAGAGAGGCCTGGCCCTGGGGCTGCTCACTTCGGGAATAGGCCTGGGGACTGTAGTTCTGCCGCCGCTGGCCCGGTATCTCATATCCGTCGACGGCTGGCGTGGCGCGCACCTTATCACAGGCAGTGCCTTGTGGGCCATCGCCGTGGCCGTCGCCTTTCTCCTCAGGAAGGAGCCTGAGCCAAAGGTGCCAACCCTTGATGGCAGCCAGACGGCCGCCGAGTCCGGGGATCATGCCCGATCAGAGGGGTTGAGCCTGTCGGAGCCATCAAGGATTTTACCGACAACTATCACGTCGCCTTTCTGGTGGGTGCCGGTGCCTTGTTGCTGTCAGCGGTCGGTATTGTCCTTCTGAAGGCACCCGGGAAACGTGCCGCCTAGTTGTACCTGTTCATAGCCGCCTGTGCTCCGTCCCTTAGTATGGATGCGGTCGCCTCACCGACGGCGACTATGGCGGCCTCCACGGTGGCGGCCTCGTCCGACGAGAAATTGCTGAGCACGTAGTCGACCGGATCCACGCCATGCGGGGGCCGGCCGATGCCGACTCTGATTCGGAGGAAGTCACGGCTCCCCAGGTACTCAATCACCGATTCGATCCCCCTGTGCCCTCCCGAGCCTCCCCCACGGTACAGGCGGATTCTCCCCAGAGGGAGGTCGAGGTCATCGTGAATGACAATGAGGTCTTCGGGGGTGGCACTGAACCGCTGCATGAGCAGCTTCACAGATTTGCCGCTGTTGTTCATAAAGGTGCGAGGCTTGGCCAGGACCGCCTCCGCACTGTCTATGCGACCGATCCCAATCTGGGCCTGGCACTGGCGCTGCTTGATCGGGATGCCATGCACCTTGCCCAGGTGATTGATACAGCGGAAGCCAACGTTATGGCGGGTGTGAGCATAGCCTCTTCCCGGATTCCCCAGGCCGATGACGAGGTTCATGTTTTTCGCCTCAAGCTGGTTGGCTTCCTTTGAGCATCTCCAGAAACTGTTGCTCCGTGAGCTGCCTGATGCCGAGCGACGCGGCCTTGTCAAGTTTGCTGCCTGGCTCCTTGCCGACCACCACGTAGCTCGTTTTGCGAGTGACGCTCGAGCCTACGGAGCCGCCCAGTGCCTTTATCCTCTCCTCCGCCTCCTGACGAGTGAAAGACTCCAACCTCCCGGTCAGGACGAACTCCAGGCCAGCCAGGGGCAGTTCCGTGGGCTCTGCCGGCACCTCCTCTGCCAGCCTGACACCTGCCTGCCTCAGCTTCCGGATTATGCGCTGGTTCCCCTCCTGGCGGAAGAAGGCGACGATGCTCTGGGCAATCTTGGGGCCGATCGACGGTATTGACAGGAGCTCCTCCTCAGTGGCCTGCGCCAGCCTGTCCAGGCTGTGAAAACGGGATGCCAGGAGGTCGGCTGTCTCACTGCCAACGTGCGGTATCCCCAGTGCGAAGATGAGCCGTGACACCGGTCTGCTCTTGCTTCTCTCGATGGACTGGATGACGTTGGAGGCACTCTTGTCTCCCATTCGCTCAAGTCCAGCCAGTTGCTCCCGGCTGAGGTAGTAGAGATCGGCGATGTCGTTTACTAGTCCTGTTTCCATCAGAGCAGCGCACAGCTTCTCTCCTATACCGTCGATGTCCATCGCACCGCGGCTGACGAAGTGCTTCAGCTTCTCGAACGCCTGGGCAGGACAGGCCGAGTTGGGGCAGCGGTGCATCGCCTCGTCCGCAGGCTTGATCACCTCGGCCCCACAAACCGGGCAGTGAGAGGGCATGGAGAAGACCTGCTCGTTCCCGGTACGCTTGCTGACCACGGGGCCGACTATTTCGGGAATCACCTCGCCGGCGCGCTGAACGATAACGGTGTCGCCGATGCGGATGTCCTTCCGCCTGATGTCCTCTTCGTTGTGCAGCGCCGCTTGCTTGATGGTCACGCCGCCAACCGAAACGGGCTCCAGGACGGCGTAGGGATTGAGGCTGCCCGTCCTTCCCACGTTGACGAGAATCTGTTTGAGTACCGTGGTCCCCTGGGTGGCGGGGAACTTGTAGGCGATCGCCCACCTCGGCTCGTGTCCGACTGTGCCAAGTCTGCTCTGCATCTCGATGGAGTTGACTTTCACCACGACCCCGTCGGCATCATAGGGCAGGCTCTCTCTGCGCTCAGCCCACTCGCGGTAGTAGTCCTGGACTTCCCCGATAGTCCTGCACAGCCTGTTATGGGGGTTTACCTTGAACCCGATAGACCTGAGATACTCCAGCCTTTCCCAGTGCGTATCGGGCACGGCTGCTCCCTCGGCATACCCCAGGGCATAGATGTATATGTCCAGCGGGCGCTGAGCAGTAACACGAGGGTCGAGCTGGCGGAGCGAGCCAGCGGCAGCGTTCCTCGGGTTGGCAAACAGGGAAAGCCCTTCCCTGGCCCTTTGCTCGTTCAGCCTCTTGAATCCCGCCCTGGACAGGTACACCTCGCCCCGTACCTCGAAGCGTGGGGGCGCGTTCCTGGGCACAGACAAAGGGATGCTTCGAATGGTCCTCAGGTTGAGGGTTACGTCCTCACCCCGGTAGCCATCGCCCCTCGTGGCCCCGATGACCAGACTCCCGTTCTCGTACGTCAGGGCTACTGCCAGCCCGTCCAGCTTGATCTCGCACACGAAATCAAGGCCCTCTTCTCCTGCCAGGTTTGACACCCTTCTGTGCCAGGCGAACAGCTCGTCGCCTGAGAACACGTTGCCCAGGCTGAGCAGCGGCAGGCGGTGCTCCACAACGCCGAAAGCCTCTAGTGGGGCTGCTCCTACCCTCTGGGTGGGGGAATCAGGGGTGATGAGTTGGGGATGGTGTGCCTCGAGGTGTTTGAGCTCCAGCATCAACTGGTCGTACTCGGCATCGCTTATCTCGGGGCTGTCGAGCACGTAGTAGCGATAGTTGTGGTAGTTGATGAGCGCCCGCAGCTCTTCTATTCTCTTTCTGGCGTCCTCAGCGCTGCTCACGGGTCCACCACTCGCGCCGGGTTGGCAAGGGACTTATCTTGCGAAGCATGCATAGTATAGCACAGCTTCCGCCGACAGAGCAGTCGAGCGTCCTGTCAGGACATGCCACAAGAGGCGACCAGGGATGTCTAGACGGCAACGGCCGATGTGGGATGGGCGTGGTCGATTGACTGCCCTTCGGGGCGATGGTATATTTGGCCACGGCGGGGTGTAGCGCAGTGGTTAGCGCGCATGGTTTGGGACCATGAGGCCGGAGGTTCAAATCCTCTCACCCCGACCAGGCTTCAAGTCTTCCTGGCTTTCCTTTGTGGTATGGGGTCGTCTACGCCTGCATGCCTTCGGTGCCCGGCACAGTGCGGACTATTACGAGCATGGCAAGCTTGGCTCTACCGATTGGCTGGAAAGACGCGATAGCCGCTTCGACGGCGCGCTTGGCTCCCTGACAGTACGCGATCCTTCAGCAAGATTCAGGCGCACCAGCAGGATGTACTCCGATCCCCCGTTATGGTAAGATAGCCGTTGGCCATTGGGCCACAGGCTGTGATTCGACTCATACGGGTAGATTTGGCTTTCTTGCATCTCGCTTTCCCCATGAAGCTGCCGGTGTTTCTGGCCGCCGTTGGCCGGTGGGCCACAGGGATGGTCGGCAGAAGCACGAAAACCAACCTTCAGCACCTCCAGAGAGGGATGGGTGGGCTTGGCAAGGGGCGCGCAGCGCATTGAGTGATGGTGACGAAGAACCCCTACACGCTTCTTGGCATCGGCCTGATCGTGGCAGGCATCTGCCTGGTACCGCTGGCTCACGTGCTCCTTGAATCCGCCCCCCTGGCAGCAGCGGGCGTCTCTGTAGTGATGCTGGGCGCCGTCAGCCTTACCCTGGGCAGGACACGCCCCAGGGTATCGCCTGAGGTGAGCACCCTGCTCCTGGAGACCGGTCTGGAAAACATCTCCACCATAGTCGAGGAGCTGGGGCTGAGGGCAAAGGCCATATACTTGCCCGGGTCGGTGACCCACGGACGGCCCCAGGCCCTCATACCTCTACACTCCAACTCCTCGTTGCCAGCCTTCGACAGACCCCTCCCGGCAAGGCTCATCGTGAAGTACGGCCCCAGGCCGGAAGACATAGGACTGCTGGTCACCACCCCAGGCACTACCAGCCTCCAGATGCTGGAAGCAAAGCCAGGCCCTTCCGCCGAGGAGTTGCAGGACGCCCTGACGTCAATTCTTGAGGGCACGCTCGACGTGGCCGACGGCGTGAGGGTAGCGGTCACAGGCAACAGCATCGCTGTTGAGGTGCTCAAGCCACGGCTGGACTACCGGGATACCCGCTACTACGAGTGTCTGGGCAGCCCGCTGGCCTCCATAGCCGCTGGTCTGGCTGCCGAAGCCCTGGGCAGGCCGGTCAGGGTTGAGGGGGAGGAACGCGGCAAAGGCAAGAGCGTGATCAGGCTGGGTATCCTGGCTTGAACAACCGGCAACCGCCCGGCCAAGCTAGCCGCCGCGTGCCTGGGCCATGCGGTGCAGGCTATCAGACTATCTGTGCTCTTATGGCGAAGAAAACGTCCTGGGGCCTCTCTATGGGGTAGTCCAGGTTTACCGTTATCAATAGGGCGTCCTCGTGGTGGTCGCCCTTGAGCTCCCCAGACTCCGATCTTGACGGCAGCGTCTGGACTTTGGCTTCGCCAAAGGAGCAGAAACCGTGATCGGAGATGACAATGAGCCGGTTGCTCTCGTCTTCCAGGAAGCCGGTCTTCAGGATGAGGTCCCCCATCATGGCGTCGAGCTTCCGGTACCACTCAAGGACGCAGTCCTCTCCCCAGTGGAAATGCTGCACCCTGTCGAGCAGCGTATAGCAGGATATGAGGACATCCGGCTTCTGCTTCAAGAGATACCTTGTCTTGCTGGTTACCCTGTCGAGCTCCTCCTGCCACTCCCTGGGGTCGGTCGGCAGGCCGAAGCCGACCGGTTTGAAGTCCACTCCAAACGAATACGGTGGTACCACAAAGGGGACATTCAGTACTTTGACGCTTTTGCCTTCGCGCTGAAGGATATCCCAGATGAACTCCACATTGAGGTCTTCTCGTTTGACCAGGCGGCCCTGGACAGCGAAGCTGTCATGCCCGTGTTCGGCGAAGGTCTTTCCGGAGAACATGCCGCACCAGATGGAGGGCGAGATCGGCTTCTCGGTGAGAGTCAGGACGCTACAGTCTCCCACCTGGCTCAGCTTGTTGAAGGTGGGCAGAGACTCCAGGTTGGGCCGGACAACTGTCCACGTTGCGGCATCTATGCCCAAAACGAAGATCACTTATGTACCTCTCGGATGGGGGTGTGTGGTCGTCCCGGGGGAAGCATTGACCTCCGTGGTGTGCTGCCCGGGGCGCTATGCGTGAGTATCCAGCACCACCCCGGCACCAACGTTCTTCCCGCTTCGCACCAGCACAAACCGCCCCAGTTCCGGTATCTCAGAGAACTTCTCAACCACCAGGGGCTCGGTGGCGAAGACGATAGTGGCGGCCTCATTCTCGCCGATGGCATCGACATTGTGTCCCAGCACCTCTCCAGTCTCCGAGCTTATCCTCTCTCTGATCTGTTTCACCGTGCCCTTCGTTCTTCTGGTGCCACACTTGATCTCGTACTCGTCGCCTTGCTTCAGGCTGCCTTCGAGGAGAACGACCTCGCCCAGAAAAACGTCGGTCGGGATGGGCGGGCTGTCCAGGTGACCGCCGACATTCCCCCGGGGCAGTTCAGCGCCTGCCAGCACGCCGACGGCGTCCCCTGCCCCGGCTTCGTTCACCTCCCCAGGGAAGACCATGATTGACCCGATCGTCGCCGTAACCCCCGAAGGTTGGAAGATCATCCGATCGCCACGCCGCAACCGGCCCGACTCTACCCTGCCTACCACCACATTCTGCGAATCGACAGTATAGTTGTCCTGGACCACGAACCTGAGATGCTTCTCGGTGACCTCTTCCGGCTGGATTTCGTCAAGCACCTCAATCAGCGTTGGCCCCTGATACCACTCCATCTTCTGGGAGCGCTTGTATACGTTGTCACCCTCCAGAGCCGACACCGGTACAGACCTCACGTCCCGGTACCCGAGCGAAGAAAGCAACTGCAGCGTGTCCCTGCTGACCTTCTTGAAGGCGTCTTCGGCATAGTCCATCAGGTCCATCTTGTTCACGGCGACCACGATCTGTCTTATGCCCAGCATGTGCAGCAGGAAAGAGTGCCTCTTGGTCTGTTCCTCGACCCCGTTTGGCGCTGACACCACCAGGATGCCAACCTGGGCATGGGAGGCACCGGAAAGCATGTTCTTGATGAACTGGCGGTGACCCGGCACGTCCACTACGGTGTAGTAGTTCTTGCCCTTAAAAAGGATGCGAGTCGTGTCTATTGTCCGCTCCTCTTTCAGTTCCTCCTCGTAAGAGTCCAGAAAGTAGGCAAATTCAAACCTTTTCTTGTACTCCTCGATAAGCTTCTGCACCTCGGCCATTCTCCCTTCGGGGAGGGTCTCCGAGTCGTACAGCAGCCTTCCAATGAGAGTGGACTTGCCGTGGTCTATATGCCCCACAATGACGACATTAACGTTCATTTCGCTGCCCTCTCTACATGTACCCCAGGGCGCGGAGCTTCTGCATGGTGAAAGCGTTCTCCTTGTCCTGGGCCCTGCCGGACCTCTCTGCGATCTTGGTGTTCCGCAACTCCTCTACGATGCCGTCTATGGTCGCAGCGTTGGAATCGATGGGTGCGGTACACGGCTCGCATCCCAGGCTACGGTAGCGTTTCCCGTTCCGGGCGAAGTACATGGGGTTGACCGGGATACCCTCCGCCTTGATGTATTCCCACACGTCGAGCTCGCGCCAGTGCAGTATAGGATGCACTCTCATGTGCGTCCCCTGTGTCACCAGCCCCTGGAACTGGTCCCACATTTCCAGAGGCTGGTCTTTGTAGTCCCACTTGAAGTTCTCGTCCCGAGGGGAGAAATACCTCTCTTTGGCCCGAATACCGTGTTCATCTCGTCTTATGGCCAGAATGAGGGCATCGAAGTCATTTTCCTCCACAAAGCTCCTCAGCGCTTCTGTCTTCAGCCTGGTACAACACTCCATCTTGCCGGTTTGGGGAGAGACGCCTTCTTTCTGGGCCTGTTCATTGCGGGCTACCCTGAGGTCCAGGCCCCACTCTGCAGCGATCCTGTCCCTGAACTCGTACATCTGCTTGAACTTGTAGCCCGTGTCTATGTGGATCACCGGAAACGGCACCTTGCCGAAAAAGGCCTTGCGGCAGAGCCAGAGCATGGTGGTACTGTCCTTGCCCACGCTCCACAGCACAGCCGGCCTCTTGAACTCGGCATAGGCTTCTCTAACTATGTAGATGCTCCGGTTCTCCAGGTCCTTCAAGTCGAGCATGAGGTCCCTCCTTCCCCATCAGCTAGCTCCCCAGGCTGACTGTAGGCCACCTCAGCAGCACGGCGTACAGCTATCCTACCCGGCATGAGATCAACCTCGGTATGGTGGCCTCCAGACCAATCAGGACACGTCTTCACCCTCATAACACAAATGCCCTCACCAGCGTCAAGATACCGAGTATAACCGTAGCTGCGCCTATCGCCAGGGTCAGCCTCCGAGTGTTTACTCTTCTCACCGTCAGCGCTGCAAACGGCGACGCTACTACCGAGCCTATAACTGTGGCCACAGCCAGTCTCCAGTAGATATCTCCTTCCATCAGAAGGTAAGTCAAGAAGCCTACGGCGCACACTATAGCTACTGCCACTGCCGTGCTTCCCACCGAGTTTCGGGCTCCTCTCCCACTCAGTATCTGGCCGCCTGCCACCAGCGGCACATAGCCGCCACCGCTCACGCCCTTGTTGAAAGCGCTCACCAACCCTAGTGCAACAATGCCCGTCCAGGAGAACGTGCCTTGAACCTTCCGCGGCAAAAGCAAGTTCACTCCTATCCCCAGGACCATCACACCTATGTAGGTCTCCAGGACGATCGTGGGTATATTCACGGCTGTTACGGCCCCTATCATTACTCCTATCACCCCGCAAGCTACCAGAACCAGCACAATCTTCGCGTCGGTAGACCGCGGCAGGTAGCCGAGCCGTCTTAGTCTATTCTTGATGTTCTCGTCGCGCCTGAAGTCCAGGTCTATGTTTCCGGCTCGATGATGCAGCGCTCCACCAACAAGCCCTCCAGCAAGCTGGCTCAGTAGCACCGCCGGGACAACCTGTACCGGAGAGAACCCCATGATAATAAAGATTGGGGTTACGGCTGTTCCGTAGCCCGCTCCCAGCGAAAGGCTCAGGTATTGGCAGAACAGGGAGACAACGAGGACTGCTGCGAATAAGCTTGCAGTTAGCTCCAAACCGTTTCCCCGACCAAGCTCTCAGTCCAGGTACCCCAGTGCCTTGAGCCTCTTCTTCACCTCCTCCTCTTCCTCTTTGGAGAAAGCCTGTTCTCCCTCACCCTCGTCCTTCAGCACTTCCTCCATGACGAAGGTTACATACTCCTCCACCGAACCAAACCCTGTCTCCCTGGCCCGCTCCTCTATGCGGGCATGAAGATCAGCCGACAGGAATACGGCCTTGCTTTCCTGCTCTCTACTCATTCTTCCTCCTTGAGGTAGCCGAGCCTTCTCAGTCGCTCCCTTATCGCGCGAACTTCCTCTGAGGTCAGCCTGTCCTCACCCGCGATGTGGCCGCTGGAAGCCAGGTTTCGCAGCACGAAGACGATGAACTCGCTGACGCTGGAAAAGCCCGAGCCCTCGATCATCTGCCCCAGCCTGCGGTAGAGCTCCCTTGGTATCTTTATGGTGACCTTGCTCTCCATCGCACTCCAATTGGGATAACAGTATAGTGCAAGTCCAATCGTGACGCAATAGGGCCAAAATCGCCATCTTGCCATTTGAGTTGCCAAGGCAATATAATCTGAAGCTACTCAGTGTGAGAAGCTGGCATCGTTGGGCTGCTGTCGAAGCTGTACGCCTCCGTGCGTTTCGCGCCTTGTTGGCAACCGAGCCTGGCACGCGGCTCGCGTGCCAGGCGGCCACTCCTCACTATATGTGCGTCTATGGGGTATGAGCGAACGGGTGTCCTAGCTGACCACTGAGTGGGCGCCCGAAGAGCCATGAGCGTTATTGCCACCTATCAACTTACCAAGGTCTTTCCTGGCGGCGTCAGGGCGGTCGACGGCGTCGATTTTGAGGTAAATGCTGGTGAGATCTTCGGTTTCCTGGGGCCGAATGGCGCCGGTAAGACCACCACCAGCAAGATGGTGAATACGCTGATTCAGCCAACATCAGGCACTGCCTTGATCAGCGGATTCGATATTCGCAAGGACCCGGGCGAGGTGCGCAGCCGCATTGGCTACGTAGGGCAGGACGTGGGAGTGGACGAGTATGCTACCGGCAGAGAGAACCTCACGCTCTACGGTCGCTTTTACAGGCTTGGTGGCAAGACCATCAAGCAGAGAGTGAATGAGCTGTTTGAGCTGGTCGACCTGATCGGCTACGAGGACAAGATGGTGTCCACCTACTCGGGAGGCATGCGCAAGCGCCTGGACATAGCTATGGGCCTCATCCACCAGCCTGACGTCATCTTTCTGGATGAGCCTACAGTAGGCCTTGACCCTCAGACCAGGGTCCACGTATGGGACTACATTCGAGACCTGGCCAAGGTAATGGGCGTGACCATCTTCCTTACAACCCACTATATGGAGGAGGCCGACCACCTCGCCGACCGAATCGCCATCATAGACCGGGGCAAGATTATGGCTATAGGCACTCCGGCGGAACTGAAACAGTCGATAAGCGGCGATGCAGTCACTCTATCTCCTGGGGCAGGAAAGGCAAACGAGAGCCAGGACTTCATCAGCCGTGCCGAAGCGGCGCTGTCGGGCCAAGCCTTCGTCATAAGGACGCAGGTCATGGATGGTGGGCTGGCGGTGTACGTGGAGCACGGCGAGTCGGCAGTGCCGGAGATAATGCGGCTTCTCTCCAGCCACGGGATCGAGGTGGGGACGATATCTGTATCCCGGCCGTCGCTGGATGACGTCTTCCTGAAGTACACCGGACGCACCATACGGGCTGAAGAAGGCACGCCCACCACCTACGCAGAAGTACAGCGAAAACGCAGCCGGAGACAATGATGTACGCCCTGGCCGATATCTGGTATCAAAGCGTACGACACCTCAGGACCCAGCTCCGCATGCCAGTCTGGATATTCGTCAACCTGTTTCAGCCGATGGTATGGCTCGTGCTTTTCACCCAGGTGTTCAAGTCTCTTTCAGATATGCCGGGTCTGGGCGGGGTGAGCTACCTCACTTTCCTGGCGCCGGGCATCGTGGTGATGACCGTCCTGTTTGGCTCTGCTTGGGCAGGCATGGGCCTCTTGCGCGACATCGATATGGGCATACTGTCCAAGATGTTGGCCACCCCGGTCAGCAGGGTATCGATCATCTTGAGCCGGGTCTTCGCCTCCATGGTAGTGCTGGTTGTCCAGGCTCTCATCATCCTGCTGGTTGCTGTCATCATGGGAGTGGATATCGCCGCGGGGATACCGGGGGTCCTGCTCATCATAGTCCTGGTATCTTTGCTGGGTCTGGGCTTTGCAGCGTTCTCGAATGGGCTGGCCATTACGCTCAAGCGGATGGAGCCACTAATTGGCATCATCAATTTCGTAGCCTTGCCGACGGTCTTCATGTCATCTACCATGATGGCCCCTGACCTGTTGCCCGGCTGGCTGGACACCGTGAGGCACTTCAACCCCGTAGACTATGCAGTGGTGGGCGTGAGAGGCCTGGTGCTTACCGGGTACGTCTGGTCTGACTTGTGGCGCTCCCTGACGGTCCTGTCCGGCTGGGCTGCACTCGGTGCGCTGTTCGGCCTTCTGATGTTCCGCAGGAAAGGTGAGTAAGGAAGGACAGTGGCGGTAACCCCAAGGGATTCGGCCAGCCTGGTACTGCTGCGCGACTCTCTCCGGTCGGGCGGGTGCATGGAGGTGCTGATGCTGCGCAGACACGCGCAAAGCGCCTTCTTGCCCGGTGCTTATGTATTCCCGGGTGGTGCTGTGGAGCCTGGAGATTACGGGCCTGCGGCGGAGGGAATTTGCCGTGGAGTGACTTCGGAAGTCGCCCACAGCATCGTCGCCGACGCATGCTCACCGGCGGCGGCACTAGGCTTCCTGGTGGCTGCCATTCGTGAAGCCTTCGAGGAAGCAGGCATACTCCTGGCCTACAGGGAATACCCGCAACTGGTGACTCTGGCCGGTGAGGAGAGAGTCCGCTTCGACCGGTACCGTGTTCAGATGCGGGAAGACCCCTCGGCTTTCGTGACGTTGCTCCAACAAGAAGGACTGAAGCTGGCCGTCGACCGGCTGTTCTACTTCGCCCGCTGGATCACGCCGGATGCTGCCCCTATTCGGTTTGACACTCGCTTCTTCGTAGCCGAGGCCCCGCCGTACCAGGCAGTGGTACATGATGCCTGGGAGACCACCGACAGCCAGTGGATCGGCCTGGACGACGTTGTAGCCAGGCGTCGAAGCGGTGAGCTAGCTATAGCTTTTCCGACGTTCAGTCTGATCAAGGAGCTTGCCAGTTTCTCCAGCGTGGCCGAGGTGATCGCGTCAACGAAGGGTAAGGAGGTACCCGGCACCCAGCCACTGCTGAACATGCTCCAGTTCGGATGAACGTGGTCCGGAGTTGGGGGCGCGGCTGAGGGAGATGCGTTGGCAACGGCGGCAGAGGTAAGGCAAGAAAGGAGTGCTGACCATGTGGGAGACAAGAATAACCAAAATGCTGGGAATGAAGTACCCTATCATTCAGGGGGCTTTCGGCGGCTTTGGAACCGTGGACTTCGCCGTGGCGGTGTCGGAGGCCGGGGGGTTGGGAATGATCAGCGCGGTGACCATGCGCACCCCTGAGCGGCTTCGCCAGGAGCTGCGCCGGGCAAAGTCGATGACCGACAAGCCCTTTGCTGTGAACCTGACACTGATGGGCGACCCTCACCTGGAGCAAATGCGGGAGGTTATTATTGAAGAGGGCGGCGTCCCCGTGGTCGAGACCGCTGCCGCCCGGGCCGACAAGCACGGAAGAAGGCTCCAGGAGGCCGGCATAAAGTGGATCCACAAGGTGGCCACTGTGCGGCACGCCGTGGCTGCCGAGCGTCAGGGGGCAGACGCCGTTGTGATAGTCGGGCTGGAAGGCGCTGGCTTCAAGAGCACTCTCCAGATACCAACCATGGTGACTATCCCGTGGGCCGTTCGGCTGCTGAAGGTGCCGGTAATAGCGGCCGGTGGCATTGCGGACGCACGGGGTTTCATGGCAGCTCTGGCAATGGGTGCCGAGGCGGTCTACATGGGCACCGCCTTCATGGCAACCAGAGAATGTCCTATCTCGGAACGCCACAAGCTCTCTATGGCTCAGGCTGACCCCACGGAGCCGAAATACCGCGAGCGCTGCCTGGCGCCTCCGAAAAGCGAAGAGTTGGCCAAGGTCATGGCCGAGAGGGGCTCCCTGCCGGAAGACCAGTGGTTGCTGCGCCTGGAAAGGGTAATGCTGAAAGACTCGCCGGAGGTGCCCGACTTTTCTTCGGAGGACGAGGTAGAGGAGGAGATCCTGCGGTCACTGCCAGGGTCTCTGGCTGTCGGCGTCATTGACAAGGTGCCCACGGTGAAAGAGCTAATTGACGAGATCATTGGTGGGGCCGAGGCTATACGTCGCCGCTGGTCCCTATTGTAGCGGCAGCGTTTCACAGCTACATTGACTATCCTCTGTTTGAAAAGGGAAGAAGGCTTGCGTTCGACCAGTGCTGAGGGTAGTGGCCCTCTAAGGGAGAAGAAGCCAGGTCCAAGCCCGGTAAGCGGTCCATCTAGAGAGAAGCGTCAGCGGACAGTCTCCCCACCCGGGAACTCCTCCAGGAGTGCCTCGCCCCGGGCAAGGAAAGCGTCCCCGCCAAGGAAGGCGCCGGAGCCAGAAGCATCCCTGTCCGACTACATTCCTCAGAACCCACCCTTCTTCGTTGTCTTCGTGGCCGCCTTTGCGCTCATGGTCCTGATTGGGGCCGCCCTCTTGTGGATTCCCAAGTCCAGCGTCTCGGGCGATTACACTTCTTTCAGCGACGCCCTGTTTACCGCTACTTCAGCGGTGAGTTGCACCGGCCTGGTCGTAGTCGACACCGCAGCACACTGGAGCCACTTCGGACAGGCAGTGATTCTGGTGCTGATACAGTTCGGCGGCTTCGGTTTCATGCTGATATCATCGTACCTGCTGATCGTCCTTGGGGAACGCGTTAACCTGCTCGACTTCCGGTTCAGTGATGCCATCGACGCCTACAGCCGACCGGCCTGCGTCAAGTTCGCTCTTCAGACCATCGGCCTCACCCTGCTGTTCGAGGGAGTCGGCATCCTCGTGCTGCGCCATCGGTTCACCGGTGACGGCTCCATGTGGGACGCCGTATTCCACTCGATTTCAGCTTTTAACAACGCTGGTTTCACCATCATGGACCCAGTTGCTATAGAGCATCTATACTCAGACACCTATCTTCTCACGACCATCGCCGTGCTGGTCATCCTGGGGGGGCTGAGTGCCCCGGTGCTGATAAACCTGCTGGCCAGGAGAAGATGGGCAGGTCTTAGCCTCAACGCCAAGATAGCGTTGATGGCCAGCGTGGTGCTACTGGCTGGGGGCATGCTGGGCATACTGGTGATGGAATATGGAAACGACGGGACCCTGGGCCCCATGTCGGTGCCTCAGAAGATAGTAAACGCCTTCTTCTGCTCCGCCAATACGCGCACTGCCGGTTTCAGCGCCATGAGCGTAGGGAACTTCGGCTTCCAGGCGCTGGCCCTGGTGATGGTCCTGATGTTCATCGGAGGCGTAGCTGGCTCAACGGCTGGGGGCATCAAGGTGAACAGCTTCGCTGTGCTGCTGCTCACCGTACGTTCGTACATCATGGGACACCACCGTGTTCATGCTTTCGGCAAGCAGATTCCCGAAGCACGAGTACATGAGGCGATTACTGTGTTCGCTCTATCCATACTAGTTGTCTGCTTCCCCGTATTCATCCTTGCCTTTACCGAGGACCTCCCAAAGCTGGACTTGCTCTTCGAGAGCTTCTCTGCCTTCAGTACTGTGGGATTGAGTACTGGCGTTACCCCCGCGCTGTCGATGGCCGGGCGGCTCGTTCTGGCTGTGTCGATGTTCGTGGGCAGGCTCGGCCCGCTGACCATCGTTCTGGCCATCAGCGAGCGTCGGCGTTCGGTCGAGGCCTTCGAGCCGGAAGAGTCGGTCAAGGTGTGGTAGCCGGGCAACCGAGGGTGTCGACGTTTGGTCACCGGCCAGGATGCTTCCGTGGTAAGCTGGTAGCGCCTTATTTCGTCAAGGTGCATGTCCAGGAGGCCTATGGGTATCGCAACGTGGCCAACTTCAGACATAGGATCCTGCTCAGCAACAGAAGGGAGCCCTATGCCCAGGCTGTATGAGGTGGTGTCACACTTATTGACGCAGAACCGTTGACGTTTGGCGCTGGGTGGGGTAACGTAGGCTCAGGTTTTCAAAAGCTGCGGTCAGCTTCGATGTGGTCGCGAAGGCGAGGTGTGATGTGTCGTACTCTGCCTCAATGGGCCCTGGGCGTGGTGAGGCGTTGGGGGCTGAGAGGCCAACAGACCGCTTGCCCATCGGATTGGATGGCATATTCTCTGGGGGCGGGTCATTGGGGATCGCCTATGTTGGTGCTCTCAGAGCCGTGCGAGAACATGGTTTCTGGTTCACCCGGGTGGGGGGTACCTCAGCAGGCGCTCTGGTGGCGGCGATGGTCGCGGCAGGTTACGACGCCGCGGAACTGGAATGGCTCCTTGCTCCCCCGGTCCTGGGTATGGCCAGACCAGCCTCTCTGCCATCATCCGTAACAGAACCGATCGACATCTCCAGCTTCCTCGATCCTCCTGAATCCTCCCGGGAGATTGATCCCAGCGTAATGAGGCAAACCCATCTGTGGAATGCCATAAAGCTGAACGCCGTCGATGAACTGCTGAGCAGGAAGCTAACGGGATTCCCGACGCGAGGCAAGCTGGTGGACGAGCTCACCAAGCGAGTGGTGGCCCTGTCTTTTGGAAAACTGGACCCGCTTCGGGACCGGATAAGGGCTGTCTTGAGCGCTGCCCTGCACTTCTATCCCGACAGCCCGCCCACGGTGCGGAGCTTCGTTGTCACCGCTCTGGAGCAGCTTCGAGAAGACATAGCGGATGCTGTGTGGAGAGCGTTCACGGACGCAGTGCGACCCTATCGGCTGCTGGTGAACTGGACCTTTGAAGGCGGGCTTTTCAGAGGCCAGGCACTCTACAA